>JAQYFM010000043.1 GCA_028723145.1 Spirochaetales bacterium
TCAATAGAGAAATACATTCGTCCAACAATAAATGTCTCTCCACTTACATTTGAGTAGCAGGTCATCAAATTATTAAGGCCTAAGTCTATAGAGAGATAGTTTCCATTATCCTCCGTCATTACTCTCTCTTTTACTTCATAGATAACAATACATCTACACTCTCCCTTAGCATCAGGTGGATAGAGCTTAATCTGCTTAATGGAAGTGATGTTTTCAAATATTGGATTTGAAAGGTTTAGGTAATTATCATCAATTCCATATTCTTTATTCATAAACTCTTTCAGCTGCTTAGAGAGAGCTAATCTGATATCGCATCCATTATGGACTATGGCATTTTGCATATATGTAACAGGCATCTTATCATTTTTGAATCTTGGTATATGAGGGTTATTAATTCCACCACTCTTAAGAAGAGCAAAGTAAGACTTCCAAGACTTGTCTAAAAGCTTTGCTACTTCCTGTGCTGTTTGAGATGGAAGATTTCGTGCAAAGAAGTTATCCTTATGTTTCTTCTTCTGATAGTACCAATCAGGATACTCTTTTAATCCAAGTTCCTCATAGTGAAGTCTCTCATAATTAAGTACATTCCAAAGCTTAAATGCTGCGTAGCAAAGATGACCAACTATATTGGCTTCTTTCTTTTCAAGCTTAAGTTTTGTTTCCTTAACTCGTTTCATATAACCTCAAAACTGATTACTCTGATTTTCTATGTTTTTTTACTATTTCAACACAGTAAGAATGATTTTATACTATATGAGCAAGTTCTGTAATGAACAAGATTTATCTTCATAATTTATTATATCACATGCATATGTTTTAGCAATTACTATTTTGTGCTTTCATCTCGGTAATTGAATTACCTAGGATTCCCGCTTAATATCCTAAATCTATTACACCACCCACTTCAAAAACAACAAGTCTAGGTCCTTCTGCTTCAATAGCTTCTTTAAAAGATCCTGGACCATCTGAATTTAAATTGGTAACTTTAATAATTCTACCATCTAATCCACCTCGTGTTTGAGTTCCATATCCCTCTAATTGAGTGTTAACCTCTCTAGCTCCTTGAGCAAAAACAACTGAACAAATTAATAATACTATTAAAATTGATAGTACTTGTTTCATAATTCCTCCTTTTTGTTTTATTTTCTAACAAAAATAGAGGAATCAGAAAGAGACAATATTAAATCAAATATGACAGATTTTTAAAATATATCATTTGTTAAATATATAAATTGATGATGATGACAATTTTTTCTTATTCCATTTATTCTTATTACAAATACTACTTTTTGTAACAAAAATTAAAAATTGTTTTATTATTAGCTTCGCAGATTATTATCTAATAAATAATTAACAAAATTAAAATAGTTACTACTATCAATTGACTTTTTTTAAAACAAATATCATTTTTCATTATATGTTGCATTTAGGTATTGATGTAGGTTCGACTACAATAAAAGTAGTTTTACTAGATAATAATTACAATATTCTTTATTCAGATTATCAAAGACACTTTTCTATGATAAGAGAAAAAAGTGCCGAGATGCTATCCCTTCTTAAGCCATATACAACAGATGAAAAGATAACAATTTCAATCTCTGGATCTGCCGGTATGGGGGTTGCGAGTGAATGTAATATTAACTTTGTTCAAGAGGTATACGCTACAAGAGTTGCAGCTAAAAAATATATTCCTGATACTGATACAATTATTGAACTAGGTGGAGAGGATGCAAAAATACTCTTTCTTTCAAACGGCTTAGAGGTAAGAATGAATGGAACCTGTGCTGGAGGCACTGGAGCATTCATCGACCAAATGGCAACATTATTAGGTATTGGACGTGATGAAGTCGATTACTACTCAAAAAAATCTACTCAAGTATACACAATTGCATCTCGCTGTGGTGTATTTGCCAAGTCTGATATACAACCATTAATTAACCAAGGTGCAAAGGTTGAAGATATTGCATCTTCTATTTTACTTGCTGTAGTAAACCAAACAATTGCTGGATTAGCACAAGGTAGAAAGATTGAAGGAAAGGTATTATACCTTGGAGGACCTTTAACATTTTTATCACGCTTAAGATACTTCTTTGATAAAGAGCTAAATCTTACAGGAATTTGCCCTGAAAACTCCCTTTATTACGTTGCATTAGGCTCTGCCCTATCTCCTTCTGATACAATATTAACTCTTGATGAATGTATCAATTTAATAAAAAGCTACAGTGGAAAAGGAAACTATAACCAGCTTCCTCCACTATTTAATAATGACAAAGAGTATCAAGAATTCTCTAACCGCCATAAAATGGCAACTGTTGAATCAATTAATCCTAATAACTATGTTGGAGATGCCTATTTAGGTATTGATTCAGGGTCTACCACAATTAAGATGTGTTTAATAACTATCGATGGTAAATTGTTACTTACACGATATTCACCTAATAATGGAAACCCAATTCAAGCAGTTACATCTTTTCTTAAAACTCTCTACTCTGATTACCCATTTATCCATATTAGAGCTGCAGCCTCAACAGGCTATGGAGAGGATTTACTAAAGACAGCTTTTAAACTCGATTACTCTTTGGTAGAAACTCAAGCACACTTTTTAGGTGCAAAATTCTTCCGTCCTGATGTTGATTTTATTATCGATATCGGTGGACAAGATATTAAGTGCTTCAAGATTAGAGATCAAGCAATTGATGATATCTTCTTAAATGAAGCTTGTTCTTCTGGATGTGGGTCTTTTTTACAAACATTTGCTCAAGCAATGGGTAAAAGTGTATCAGAGTTTGCTTCTCTTGCAATAAAGTCAAAAAACCCAGTAGAGCTCGGTTCAAGATGTACAGTCTTTATGAATTCTTCTGTTAAGCAAGCTCAAAAGGATGGAGCTTTAATTGAAGATATCTCAGCGGGCTTAGCAATAAGTGTTGTAAAAAATGCAATATATAAAGTAATTAGAGCACCTGGAGCCGATGCTCTTGGCAAAAATATCGTTTGCCAAGGTGGAACATTCTTAAATGATGCAGTACTAAGAGCCTTTGAAATAGAAATGAATAGAGAAGTCATTAGACCTAATATTGCAGGTCTAATGGGTGCCTTTGGATGTGCTCTATATGCTCAAAAAAGAGCAATTAAAGATGATAAGAAGGAAAGCACAATACTAAGTAGTGAGGAACTTGATGAATTTACACATAAAGTTTCTAACATCAATTGTAATGGATGTACGAACCACTGCTTATTAACAATTAATAGCTTTAGAGATAGAAAGCTAATTAGTGGAAATAGGTGTGAAAGACCACTTTCCAAGAAAAACAATAATAGCTGTGAAGAGTTAAATTTATATAAATATAAACAGGAATTACTATATTCTTACATTGATAGAGAAAGTAATAATCCTAATGGTAAGACTATTGGACTTCCTCTTGCGCTTGGTCTTTACGAACTTCTTCCATTTTATTATACCCTATTTGAAAACCTTGGCTTTAAGGTAGTAGTAAGTGGAAAATCCTCTAGAAGCGTATATATTAAGGGACAAAATAGTATCCCAAGTGATACCGTATGCTTTCCTGCAAAATTAATGCATGGTCATATTGAGCTTCTAAAAGAAAAAAAAGTCGATATGATTTTCATTCCATGCTCAACTTATAATATCGATGAGAAAAAAGGTACAAATCACTTCAACTGCCCTGTAGTTGCCTATTATGGTGAAGTTATTAGAGCAAACCAAGATGTAAATGATATTAAATTAATTACACCTTATCTTGCTCTAGATAATAAAACACACCTAATTAAACGCATAAGTGAAGTCTTTGGTTTCAAAAAGAATGTAGTAAAAAAAGCTGTAGAAAAAGCGTATTTAGAATTAAATGACTACCATAATAAGGTAAGTCAAAAAGCTGAAGAACTAATTGATACTGCTAGAAAAGAAAATAGAAGGATAATGGTTATTGCTGGAAGGCCATATCATGTTGATGAAGAAACAAACCATGGTATCGATAGACTTCTCACTAGCTTAGGTTGCTGTGTAATTACAGAAGATGTTGTTAGTCCTAAAGTGAATAAGGAAAAGGTTAATGTATTAAATCAATGGACTTATCATGCAAGACTATATGATGCAGCTAGATATATTTCTACCCAACCTGATATGGACTTGATTCAGTTTGTATCATTTGGCTGTGGTCTTGATGCTGTTACTACTGACGAAGTTAGATCTATCTTAAGAGAAAATGATAAGATTTATACTCAAATTAAAATTGATGAAATTACAAATGTTGGGGCTGTAAAAATTAGAATACGATCACTTCTTGCAGCATTGGAGGATAGAAAATGAGTGTTCCATTTACTAAAGAAATGAAAAAGGATTACACAATTTTAATTCCTAACATGTCTCCTATCCACTTTGAGATAATGAAAGCACCATTCGCTCTCAACGGTTATAAATGTATTTTATTAAATAATACCTCACATAACGTTATTGAAGAGGGGTTAAGATATGTGCATAACGATATGTGCTACCCTGCTCTTTTAGTTATTGGTCAGATGATCGATGCAATAAAAAGAGGTATTGCAGACCCCAATAAGTGTGCACTTATTATTACTCAAACAGGAGGTGGCTGTAGAGCAAGTAATTACTACTACCTTTTAGTTAAAGCTCTTGAAAAGGCAGGATATCCTCAAATACCTGTCATTAGCTTAAATTTCCAAGGTATGAATAGTAATCCAGGCTTTAAGATTACCCTTCCGATATTAGCACAAGCTTTCACAGGCTTACTTTATGGCGATATGCTAATGATGTTATCACATCAGGTTAGACCTTATGAGAAAAATAAAGGTGAAACAGATAAACTTGTTAAAGCTTGGCAAGAAAAACTAACCTCTCTATATATGAATAATAGAGGCTACTTTGGCTCTAATTTAAAGAAAAACTTTAACAAAATGAGTGATGACTTCAAAGCAATTGAAGTAAAAGATGAAAAGAAAGTTAAGGTTGGCGTTGTTGGTGAAATATATATGAAATATGCACCACTTGGCAATAATAATCTTGAAGCCTTTTTGGAAGAGGAAGGTTGTGAAGTAATGCTTCCTCCAATGCTTGGATTCTTCTTGTATGGTTTTAGTAATAGTATCAAGGATAATGAATACTATGGTAGAAAGCCTCTTTATGCCTTCTTTATGAAGCATATAGCACTTCCATACCTACAAACCTATGAGAAGGCTCTGGCTAATGCATTAGAGAGAAATGGCTTTAAATCTCCTGCCCTGCTAAAAGATTTACAAAAGAATGCAGATGGTATTATTGATACAGGATGTAAGATGGGTGAAGGTTGGTTATTAACAGCTGAAATGGTTGAACTAATTGAGAAAGGATACTCTAATATTGTTTGTACTCAACCATTTGGTTGTCTACCAAACCACATTGTTGCAAAGGGCATGATTAGGCCATTAAAGGAAAAATATCCACTAAGCAATATTGTACCTATCGATTATGATCCTTCTGCAACAAGAGTTAACCAAGAAAACAGAATAAAATTAATGTTAGCAGTGGCAAGAGAAAATCTTAACACCAAATAATTTTTGATTATATAATATTTTGCTTGACTATTGTTATTTTATAAACAAATAATAAATGTGTAGTTTTGTAGACCATTCCGGGTTTGCACCTCCTTAGGCTGGTAGATGAGAGATGCCAGCCTTTATTATCTTAAAAAGATAATGAAACAACAACCCACCAAGACAATTGGTGAGTTTGTTATCAACATATTAGCTTTTATTAGAAATCTGTAACTACATGAAAGTATATATTTGAGCGATACCTACCTGCTGAAAGATCTTCAACATTACCTTTAATCCTTAACAGAATTTCGCCATCATCATGGACTCTAACAAGATCATTACTAGTATTAGAACCTTTTTCTATAGATGTTTCTGCTTGCAATGCTTTTGTTAAAGTACCTCTTATCGTAGAATAGTTATCAGTTCCACCAAACCAACGAATTTCTTTATCCGCGGTTATACTTTTTAATCCAACCTCATAAGTTACTGAGTTATACTTATTTTCAGATGAAACAGGCTGCCCAGAGATTGGACTTACGTATTTTAATAAAAATGGATCTAAACTTTTACTACCATCAGGACTTGAAGAGACAAAGAAATATGCTTTTGCATTCTTATTACCATTTCTCTTACTATTTGTAGTGTAATAATAGTTACCAATTGTTGCGTAATTACTTTCACTATCATTAGATGGCTTAAGTCCTTTTATTTCAAAGCTATTTGCGTTAGCATTTGGAGCTACTGTAATACTAGATGTAAATCCAGAAGTATTAGAACTTCCTAATGGATTATTAATATAGTATCCTTGAAGATTATAAGTATAGTTACCACCACCTCCTACATTTACAGTAAAGGAAGATGTATAAACACTATCTGAGGATATCAAATACCCATAGAATCTATCATCATTATTGGTTATATCACTACCGTTTTGAGTAATTAATCCTGTGTCCTTATTAACAAATGGATCTAATACAAGTATGACATCTAGCCATGCTGATATTATTTTATTGCCATTATAATACTCAGATCCATCTGTTGCAGGTAATGTAACAGATGCAGTAATTTCACCATTTGATGGTGCATTAACTTGTCTACCAAGATGTTGAACAGTAGTTATTGTCCTGTGATTAGAACCTTGTCCTTCAAAGGCTGCTCTAACAACTAAATCTATACCAAAAGGCCTTTTATATCTTGTATCAGTTCCATTTAAAATGTAGTACCAATCTTGTCCTGTAAAGGTAAAGGTTACTGGTGTTTTATCCTTTGAGCCTTCAACACCAATAACACAAATAATTTGGTTATCATGATACATACCGTAATCAGTAGCACCATCATTAGCACTACCGCTTCCCCAGATAGCATTGTCATAATGATGAATATATTTTGTAGTAGATAAATCAACATTAAAGCATGCTGAAAATTGCTCCATAAAGTATTGAGCCTCAGCAAAAATAGGAAGTATTAAGACTAATATTAAAAATAAAATGCAAAATAGTTTTTTCATATTAATCTCCTGATACACTAATTGTTACAGTTCCAGAATAAAGACCATATGGATAGCCTACTTCTTTTGGCCTAATACCATTTACAAAATAAAATCTAACGTCCTGGTTGTATGAAACAACAGGGAAAGGCTCATCTAGAATTGCATTATTAATACTAAATTTATAAGTATTTCCATCACTTAATACTTTAAAATCTGCATGTTCATTTTTTTCAAATGAACCATCTGATTTATATGTTGCATACATTATATGAAACACTAAATAGTAATTAAGTTGAACACTTGAACTTGCTTCATAGGTAAGTGGAGTCGCAGTAATTTCAATTTGAACATTTGAATAATTGGTAGCAACAGACCATGTTGCTATTTTTCTTCCACCACCAACGATATCTGTATAAACAACATTATCTGCTTTGATATCAAAAGGAAATCCATCTTCAGAACCAGATGTTGCTTGGATAGGAAATATATTTATTTGATTATACTTACCTACACCACCCTCAATTGCAAATCCACGAGAAAGTGCAGTTGCATTATTAAATGTTGCAAAAAGATTAGTTGTAATTAGTAGTAATGTAGTTATTATCAATATAATTTTCTTCATGCTTCTACCTCTATATTAATTACAACATTAGAAGTAAACTCTACACCTTCAGGAAGGTTATTATACTCTTCTTCATCAAGAATCATCTTGTAAGTTACATACAACCTTGCTGTATTTGATATTTGATATACAACCCCTTTACCAAAATAGGTGTAGTCAGTATCACCATATACAAATGAATTATTATTAACGTTTCCATTTACTTTATCGCTTTTACCTTGAACATATGTAAAATATGTTGAAAAATTTAATCCATTTACTATTGCTCTCAAAGTATATATGCGTCTTGCATAATATGATGAAAACCAATCATAAGTTGTATAAATATAAGATAAAATTGAACATTCACTTTTATTTACACTAAGATTGACACTTAACTTATCATTTGGAAATCTAGGGTTTTCAAAATCACTTACAGAAACAGATACAGATACATTGTCTCCAATATTTGACTCAACTAATATTTGAAAAGCATCAAATTCTGAATTTAACGTAGGATTTTTTAGCTGTGTAACAAAACTACTAATTGAATTAGCATATGAATTACTAATTAAATCTTTAACAGATATTTTTAATGTACCTTCAGTAGAAAAGTCTTGATTGTTATAAGCTGTAAAATCTAGTCGAGAACTGTCTATAGCAAATAGTGAAAAACTAAGAGCAAATAGTAAAAATAGAATTAGTTTACGCACCGCTTACCTCCACTTTTACAGTTGAAGTATATGTATCTGGTACATAACTAGCAGTCTTTGGAAAAGAATAACTAAAGCCAAAGAAGTAATAGTTTGTATCACCTGTTACTAAGTCAAGCCCATAGTTACCATCCAAATTAATAGTTATAGAATCTTCATTTATATCGATAGACTCATCGGATCTTACTTTTCCTTCATTTTGTACATATATCTTTGCAGGTAATACTTTATTATTACCATTTGTAAATGGAGAAACAGTAACAGCTACTTTATATGGTTTTGATTCATCTCTAACAGCTAAAACAATGTAGTATGCTAATGAAAAAGTATCAGTTGCTCTTAATGATGCTTTTGAAAGTGTAATGATAGAACCTTCTGAAGAAGATTTATCTGCAAATATTACTTTAAAAGGTTCTTTAATATCCTTTTTAATTACATATGAAAAACTACGAGCACCTACATTTGGAGTATTAGCTGCAAATGCTGAAAAAACTGATAATAAAATAAGAATAAATACTAACACTTTCTTCATATATCAACCCGTTGCTGTAATTGTTACATTAATTGAGCCTACATAACGTCCACTTGTAACATTTGTAGTTTCACTTTTTAATGTATAAATCATGATTGGATAAGAATTAACTTGGTACCCTGTTCCAATTTCCCAACTTGACTGAGTATTTTTAAAGCTTGAACTAAATCCTTGATTATAGAAATAAAAAGGTATTATTGAACCATTTTTATTCTGCATACCTTTTATTTTTCCATCTACTCTATTAACTTCAAGATTAATTTCTACTGGTACATTTGTAACAATAGAAAGATAAACAAGGTTATCTGAATTACAAATTAAAATATGTTCATCCTTTGAAGGAAAGTATGATGATGCATTAGTTTGGCTGGATAATAAGTTTTCATAAGTTTCTGGGTGCTTATAGAAGTTAAACTCTGCTTCACTACTTACACTTCGAGATGTAAAACCAACTTTGATTATTTGCTCGATTTTAACATCTTGATCCAAATAGCTTGGGTCTATAGAAAAAATATTACTTTGTAAAAACAAAAGTATAGAAAATAATATTATTAATTTAAGACCCCTATTTTTCATAAGACTAATAATACCTCTTATCACTATCTTATGTCAAATGATAATTGCAATAAAAGGGTATTTTTTGAATTATTACGATAATTCCTTACAATAAATCAAAAACATATGTCATAAAGAAAGTAAAAATTAAGCTCTTCAGATAAAAACCTAAAGAGCTTGACACTAATTACTATTATTTTTACATTGTTACATGCATTTTTTCTTTGATAATTCTAATATTCTCATTACCAATTTCATTTGCTTTCTTTGTGCCTTCTGCAACAATTTCCTTAACAAGAGATGGATTTGCTTCATACTTAGCTCTTCTTTCTCTCATTGGATCAAGTAGTGCATTGAGCTTTTCATTTAGAAGCTTTTTACATGCAACACATCCCATTTGCGCATTCTTACACATAGAACAAACATTTTCTACTTCACCTGCATTAAATGCTTGATGATAGTGATAAACAGCACAAACATCAGGGTTTCCTGGAGTTTTTACACTAATTCTATTGGTATCAGTTTTTGCATTTCTTACCTTATTCCATACCTCTTCTGGTTTATCAGAAAGATATAATGCATTACCAAGGCTTTTACCCATCTTTGCATTTCCATCTAATCCTGCAAGTCTAGGAACAGGAGAAAGCTTGTAATCAGGAACGGTGATACTTGTTCCATAGAGCTCATTAAACTTTCTAACTAGCTTTCTAGAGAACTCTAAGTGAGGAACCTGGTCTTCACCTACTGGTACTAAATCAGCATTACAGAAGGTAATATCTGCAGTTTGAGAAACTGGATATCCTAAAAATCCATAGGTAAGTTTAGAAAAGTCATAGCTGAAATCACCATCATTTTCTCCAAAGCCATAGTTTCTAGACTCACTTTTAATTGTTGGGTTAATTAATAAGTGATTTACAGTTGTGAGCATTGAATAAAAGATTGTTAACTCTGCAATAGAAGGAACCATTGACTGCTGAATAAATGTAACTTTTTCAGGATCAAGACCTGCAGCAATATTATCCATTGCAACATTGTAAATACTTTCATTAATTAACTCAGGCCTTTCGAAGTGAGTTGTAAGAGCCTGTACATCGGCAATTAAGATAAATGTTTCATAATCATTTTGTAGAGCAACTCTTGTTTGAAGAGAACCTACATAGTGACCAATATGGAGTTTTCCTGTTGGTCTATCTCCAGTTAATATTCTTTTCATACTTTATTCCTTTTTTAACCTTTACAGTTACTACAGTTACAAGATCCTGAATGTGGATGATCTGTACAATAGTACCCAGAACCATGGTATACAACTGCAACATCAGAATACACCTTGTTAATAGCTTTCTTTGCACCACAATAAGGACAATCCTCTAATGGTGCATCACTAAAAGATCTTTGCATTTCAAATTCTTTATTACAATTCTTGCATCTATAACTATAGATAGGCATTTTAAATTATACTCCCACTTGCAACTTTAAGTTGCATTTCAAAGGCAGTAAGTTCTGCTTCATTCATAACACGGTCTCTTATTAAAACCTTATCATCTTGAGTATAGTATTGCTGACCTAAAACTTTGAAATCAGGTTTTTCGCCTTGTCTCTTGATTTCAGCAACTACTTGATTACGAAGAAGGGTATTTAATGTCTTAGCTAAACTCGAACTCTTCATAGTGATATCAGCATAAAGATAGAATACACTATCCTTTTCAACTACATAAATAACAGCATCACTCATTTGAACTATTACAGAAAGAGGGATTTCAAATCCAAGTGCAATCATTGTTTGAGGAGAACGAACATAAAGCCCCATAACAGACTCACCTATTAAGGCAGCCTTCTCATCACTTATTTTTATTACCCTATTCTTTATAGTAGTATCATAGAGCTCTTTATAGCTATCATTTGAGAATAGTATTACACCACTTGTTGGAGAACCTAGTTCAATAGAGTTTTCACTATTAGTATAGTACTTTACACCATCTTCCTTGACCTTTGAAAAGTCCTTCGAAAAACCAAGACCAGTGTTAATAATAAACTTACTGTAGTCCCCTTCAATTGCACCTGAAATATTCATTGATGCAATGTCAGCAGGATACGGATCATCCTCTATATATTCATCTTTAGATAGAGAAACAGATATACGAGAACTCTTATCTAAAATTGAAGATAATAGAGAATCGTTGACACCCAGCAGAGTAGGACGTACCTCTCTTGCCTTTTGGGTATCAACAGTAACAATAATTTCAGAATCCTCCCCCATTGCTTGGAAGTAATAACCATCCTTAAACTCATGAGTATGAGTACAAGAAGTTAAAATTAATAATACGATTACACAATAAAGAAGGATTCTTTTTTTCATACTTTCTCTACCAAAATCTTTGCTTTTTCATCACCAACTTCAGCTTCAATGCCATCGTTCTCTTGAATGATGATTTCATCAGCAAGAGTCTCATTTGAGATGTAAGCTTTAAAGTTCTCAAATGCTTTATTTGCTACATCTGATGAGAAGACAGTAAGCTTAATGTGGTCAGAAACTGCAAGATCTATCTCCTTACGTCTAGTTTGAACTGCTCTAACAAGATCTCTTGAAAGACCTTCTTCCAAAAGCTCATTAGTAATTTCGGTATCAAAACCTACTGTGAGAGCACCATCATTTAAGACCTTAACATTTGCTTTTTCACTTCTTTGAACTAAGATATCATCCTTTGTGATAGCAATTTCACCAGCACTGTATGAAATTTTCTCAGCCTTACCATCAAGGATATCAGCAATCTTTGCAGAATCGAAATTCTGAATCATAGCTGCGACTTCCTTCATGTTCTTGCCAAGCTTAGAACCAAGAACCTTGAAGTTTGCCTTACAGGAGTAAGAAACAAGACCTGTTTCATCACTCTGTAAAAGAACCTTCTTAACGTTAAGCTCTTCACGAATGATATCGCTATCTTTCTCTAAAATAGCTCTATCCTCGTCATCTCTATCAACGATAAAGTAAGCAGAAAGAGGCTGTCTTACTTTAAGGTTAGAGTTAGCTCTTAATGATCTACCCATTGCAACAGCCTTCATTACAAGGCTCATCTCTTTTTCAAGAGCAATGTCTCTTTCACTATCGTTATAAACAGGGAATGAGCAAAGGTGGATAGACTCTGGCATCTCACTACTTCTTAAATTCTGATAAATCTCTTCGGTTACAAAAGGAATTACAGGACATGATACTTTTATAAATGTCATCAAAACTTTATAGAGAGTATCATATGCACTCTTTTTGTCACTATCACTTTCACTCTTCCAGAATCTTCTTCTAGATCTTCTAATATACCAGTTATTAAGATCGTCAACAAATGCGACAATTGCCTGACAAACTGCCTGAACATCATATGAATCAAAAGCTTTAGTTACTTCATCAACGAGGTGGTTGCTCTCTGAGATAATCCACTTATCGAGAGGGTTAGTAAGCTTATCATATGGTGTCTCTGATGGTTCATAACCATCGATGTTTGCATAGGTAACGAAGAATGAATAAGCATTCCAAAGAGGAAGAAGTAATGTCTTAATTACTTCTTTAACACTATCCTCACTGAACTTTAAATCATCTGCTTTTACAACAGTTGAGTTCATTAAAGCAAAGCGGAGAGCATCAGCACCATAACTCTTTACAATCTCCATTGGATCTGTATAGTTATGTAAGCTCTTACTCATCTTCTTACCATCTGCAGTTAAAACAATACCTGAACAGATACAGTTCTTAAATGCAGGCTTATCGAAAATACCAGCAGCAATAACAGTTAATGAATAGAACCAACCTCTAGTCTGGTCGAGACCTTCATTAATGAAGTCAGCTGGGAAGTGTGCTTCAAAGCGTTCCTTATTTTCGAATGGATAGTGCATCTGAGCATATGGCATTGAACCAGACTCAAACCAACAGTCAAGAACATCAGGGATTCTTCTCATTGTACCCTTACCATCTGGGCTTGGCCATGTGATGTTATCAACAAAGTGCTTATGAAGGTCAGTTACCTTTACACCACTCTTTTCTTCAAGTTCTGCACAAGAACCAATTACCTCAATGTAGTCTGAACCATCACACTTCCAAACAGGAATTGGGTTACCCCAGAATCTGTTACGGCTAATAGCCCACTCTCTTGCACCCTCAAGCCACTTACCAAATCTACCATGCTTAATGTGGTCAGGAACCCAAGTAATCTGCTCGTTAGCAGCAAGCATCTTTTCCTTAATCTTTGGTACATCAACAAACCAACAGCTCATAGCTCTGTAAATTAAAGGAGCACCAGTTCTCCAACAG
The DNA here is from genome assembly GCA_028723145.1 of Spirochaetales bacterium. Lineage (GTDB taxonomy): Bacteria > Spirochaetota > Spirochaetia > Sphaerochaetales > Sphaerochaetaceae > Bullifex. The sequence goes on from JAQYFM010000043.1 coordinate 13,738, forward strand.
AATGGATATGAGTGAAGGTAATTTTCTCTCTTTACTAGCTTACCATGGTCTTTGAGCCACTGAATGATTGGTTTATCAGCATCCTTAACAAATACACCTTCCCAATCAGGAACTTCAGAAGTGAATTTACACTCCTCATCGATAGGACAAACTGTAGGAATACCTGTACCACGAAGTACCTGATAGTCCTCTTCACCAAAACCAGGAGCTGTATGAACGATACCACAACCATCTTCTGTTGTTACGTGATCACCACAAACTACAACGAAAGCACCTTGTTTTTTTAAGTCTGCGAAGTAAGGGAATAATGGCTCATAGGTCATACCCTTAAGTTCAGAGCCCTTAACCTCTTTTACAATTTTATAGTCCTTCTCATCTTTGTAGTACTTACCAATTAAGTTCTTAGCTAGGTAGTAATAATCATGACTTTCAAGGTCTTCGAGTTTTACATAATCAATATCTGGACCAACACAAAGTGCAAGGTTTGAAGGAAGTGTCCATGGAGTTGTTGTCCAAGCTAGAAAGTATGAATTTTCTTCCCCATCAACTGCGAATCTAATTGTTACAGCTGGGTCTGTTACATCCTTATATCCACCAAGGTTAACTTCCATATTTGAAAGAGGACATGCAAGTGCTGGTGAATATGGAAGGATATTAAAACCTTCATAGATAAGACCTTTATCATAAAGTGTCTTAAATACCCACCAAATAGACTCCATGTAGTCTTTATCCATTGTTCTATAACCGTTTTCAAAATCAACCCAACGGCCCATTCTGTTAACAGCATATTCCCACTCTTTTGTGTATTTTAAAACTGAAGAGCGACACTTTTCATTAAAGCGGTCAACACCATATTCAATAATAGCGTTATGACCAGAAATACCAAGTTCTTTCTGAATTAAACTTTCAACAGGAAGTCCATGACAGTCCCAACCAAATCCTCTAACAACTCTCTTTCCTTTCATTGTCTGGTAACGAGGAATAGCATCTTTAATTGTACCTGGAACGAAGTGACCAAAATGAGGAAGTCCTGTAGCAAAAGGAGGACCATCATAAAAAACATATTCATTATCTGCACTTCTGTTTTCAACCGATTTCTTAAAGATGTCATTTTGCTTCCAAAAGCCGAGAACACCCTCTTCCATTGAAGCAAAATCAACTTTATTATTTACGCTCTTAAACATTATTTAATCTCCTAAAAGACATTACTACTATGTTATTATATACTCATATTTTGTTCAATATGACACATCTATTCTAGTTAAGAGCATTTGCATATTTAGGTAATTTTTACTACACTTTTAGAAATGAAAAAGTACCCATTTTCCCATGACATGCTTACCCTTGGAAGGAAATTTAACCAAGCAGGTTTTTCTCTCTACTTAGTAGGAGGAGCAGTTCGTGACTACCTATTAGGTAAAGAAAATGATGATGCAGATTTCACCACAGATGCAACTCCAGATGAAGTAATTAATCTCTTTCCAAAATCAACAATTCCAACAGGAATAAAACATGGAACTGTTACCGTTGTATTTAATAAACAACCATACGAAATAACTACTTTTAGAACAGAAGGTGCATACACAGATAATAGACATCCTGACTCTGTTTCCTTTGTTCGCTCTCTTGAAGAGGATTTATCAAGAAGAGACTTCACTATTAATGCCTTTGCAGCCTCAACAACAGATGGATCTATTATTGATCTTCATAATGGATTTGAAGATTTAAAAAATAAAACCATTAGAGCAATTGGATGTGCTAAAGAACGTTTTAATGAAGATGCTCTTAGAATGTTAAGAGCAATTCGTTTTGCGTCTAAACTAGGTTTTAAAATAGAAGAACAAACATTTAATGCAATAAAAGAAGATGCATATAGGATTACTTTAATTTCTAAAGAGCGAATTAGAGAAGAAGTTTTCAAGCTATTAAATAGTCCATATCCTAGCTACGGCTTAAAACTTCTTAGAGAGTCCAATCTATTGAAATACATTATTCCCGAACTCGATGAAGCTTATGGCTTTGAACAACTTGGAAATCATAAGGAAGATGTATTTAATCATACTCTTTCAGCAATTGAAGTAGCAAATAAGCTCTCCTATCCCTTTATTGTTAAGCTTTCCCTTCTATTTCATGACTTAGGTAAGATTGATGCAAGAAGAGGAAGTAAAGATGATGGTTATACATTTTACAACCACGAATCTATTTCTGCAAAAATAGCAGAGAAAACCTTAAAAGAATTAAAATGCTCAAATGAAGAGATAGCTAAAACAACTAACCTAGTTAAAAATCACATGTTTTCTTATACCCCTGCTTGGTCAGATAGTGCTATTAGACGTTTTATCCTAAGAGTCGGTATTTCTGATATTCCACTTCTATTTGATGTAAGAAGAGCAGATGCTCTATCAATGGATAGTAAAGCAGACTTTACTCTTTTAAATGAATTTGAAGAAAGAATTAAAAAAGAATTAGAAAACCAAAATGTCCTAACTTTAAAGGACTTAAAGATTAATGGAAATGATGTAAAAGCTTTATTTAATGTACAAGGTAAAACTATTGGTAATGTACTTTCATATTTACTTGAAGAAACAATTGAAGATCCATCTTTAAATGAAAAGGAAAAGCTAGTTAATCTTGCAAAAATCTATCTTACTAAAGTAAATAATTAACCTTATTTACATTTTGTATCTTGACTACTTTTCAATAGTTTTACAAATTAAAAGCCAAATACCTCATTCATCACCAAGACTTTTCATATCACCTGCTGAATAGACTTTAAGCAGGACATTTCCATCCCTTATATACTTCGTTCCTCAATTTGGATTCCATTCCTAACATACTTTATTATTTAAATCTTGTAATGATTTATGAAGCAATCCTTAAGTTGATGATATTTCAAATAAGCATTCTTATCATTACAAATTGCAAATATATCAATTTTATTTTCAAGTATTGCTCTTTCTACTGGAGTTATAAAACTCATGTTTTTCCAAAAGTCTTACATACTTTTAAACATATTCTTTATTCCAAAACTTAGGACCTTTATATATCCCTCTTCAAGAGAAATAGATGTTGAAAAAACAAACTGTTTTTCTATCGTAATTAAGTTGAAACTATCAAAATAAAGAAAAACCAACTTTTTTATTATTATTCATAGGAGGTAATAAAAAGTTAAGAGAAGTAAATCTTTGTAGTACTATCTCGAGAAGTATTAATAAGGAATATATGTTTAAATTAAAATCAAAATATACAGATGAAGAAAGAGCGATAGCGAGGTCACTACGACCTATCGATGATACTCTCTTTCGCACTATGGCAAAGGATAATATTCCTTTTGTAGAGCATATTGTTCGAGTAACCTTAAATAGAGATGATATATCCATATTAAAAATTAACACACAAGATGATATACATCTCTTTGAAAAGGCACATTCTGTTATTCTTGACTGTCTTGCTGTTGATAAAGAAGGTACTTACTATGATATAGAGGTACAAGCATCTAAGAAAGGAGATGAAGTAAAAAGAGCAAGATATATATCATCAATGATAGATTCTAAATATGCTTTAGGAAAAGGAATAAGCAGCTATAATGAGATTAAAACTCAGATAGTAATCTTTTTGATGGAAGAGGATATCTTTGATAGAAGGAAGCAGTTATATGAATTTATACGATATGATGTGGACAAAAAGTTGCCACTTGATGATGGTAGTCATATTATTTATGTAAATGCTAATAATAAAGGAAGAGAAGATTTAGATAAT
>JAQYFM010000044.1 GCA_028723145.1 Spirochaetales bacterium
TGTATACCAAGAAATAAGTTTGTAAAGGCCAAAGAAAATTAAAGCAAAGAAGAATAAATTAAATGCCATATCTCCAATAGCATTGATGTCTAAATCATCACTTTTGATTTCTACATCATTGAGAAGTAATTCTTCGATTAAAGTTGGAGTTTGAGGATTATTTACACTATAAATGGTGCTACCATCTTTGAGTGTGTATTTAATCTTACTAGAAGTTATTGTTGCACTCTCGATAGCACCACTATTTAGCTCTGATTTAAAATCTTTATAACTTACACTAATGGATCTATCAAATAGATCAAAGCCAAAAACAACTACAGCTGCAGCTATGATAATAACTGCAACTAAAGAAAATAAATTACGCTTATTCATAACACTAAAAGTATAGTGTCAAATTATTAAACCGTCAGCTCATATGGTAAATTATCTTTAAAATAATCATTTAGCTTTGTTGGTTCAAATATACCTTTATTAGTAACAATTCCAGTAATTAGCTCAGGAGGGGTCATGTCAAAGGCAGGGTAGTAGCCTTTAACTCCCTCTATTGCTGTTCTTACACCCATTGCTTGTAAGGAGAAATTTGGATCTCTCATCTCAATTGTTACAGTGTCAAAGGTAGGGTGCCCGATATCAGGAGCACCTGAGACATAAACAGGAATACCGAAGTGCTTTGCACAAATCGCAATTTGACTTGTTCCAACTTTGTTAAATACATAGCCATCACAGCTAATTGCATCAGCTGCACAAGTAAAGACATCTATTTTCTCTTTAGCCATAACAAAAGCTGGCATATTATCTGTTATAAGGGTTGTATCAAAACCCATTTGGTAACATACAGTGGAGGTAAATCTTGCACCTTGGAAGTATGGTCGAGTTTCAGGACAAAAAAGTTTAATGTTATTACCTTGTTCTCTACACTCTAAAAGCATCATACCAAGAATTGTTTCAGCATAGCATTGAGTCATAATCTTTCCATTCTTTGGAAATTTACTAACAAGATATTTTGCAGCTTGGCGAACACGATTGTATCTTGCATTATTCATTTCAACTACATGCTCTCTTATTGCCTCGTCTGCTTTCCTTCCTTCCTCCAAGGCCTTAATTGCTACAGGAATACAGCTTTCAGTTAGCATAGCCATACGTTTTTGAGTGGTTGGACGAGAGGTGGAAATGATATTTGATGCTTCCTTTAAATATTGAATTTGCTCATTCAAATTTTTATTTCTACATTCATAAGCGGCTAGAGCCATACCCATTGGTGCTAAAGTATATGGTCCTGTAGATTGTGTAACCATATCCTTAATTGCTTTTGCTACCTCTAAAGTGCTTTCACAAATAACAAATTCAGTTTTTGCTGGATATACTCTTCTATCTAATACTCTTACCTTTCCAGCTTCATACCATGCCACATTTTCATATCGGAGCATGAATGCAAGATTTTTATCAGCTCTTTCCATTTTCTAATCCTTATGCAAATCTAAAGCAGTTATAAATTGAAATTAAAATAATTACAGCTAATAAGCCCATAAAGAGTTTATCAACACCTTTATTTGATAGCTTTTTAGAAACCATTCTTCCTACTGTTGCACCAACAACAGCACAAGTCATCATTGAAAGTAATAATATTATGTCAATTTCAGGAATTGTTCTTGTTACAACGCTACTAACAAATGAAACTACTTGAGAGAAGAAAATAATATAAAGCGATGATAATGCGGCTGTTTTAGTATCCATACTGAAAAAGTAAGATAAGAACATAAGGTTTATAGGACCACCACCAATACCTAAGAAGGATGATGCAACTCCTAAGAATAATCCAATTCCTAAGCTTGCAAAAGGATTCTTAAAGTCTTTTGTTTTGATTGTATCTTTCTTTAATGTATAGATTAATACTAATACAGTTAGAATAACCATTATTATATTTTGAATTAAGCCAACATTTCCAATGCTCTTTAATGCGATATCAAAAACCTTTTTTCCTGCAAATCCTCCAATAGCACCTCCTATGGCAAGATAGATTCCTCTTGGATCAAGTTTTTCTTTTCTGCTTCTCAGAAGTGAAACAATTGTCATTGTCAATACTGTTGTTCCTGAATAAAAGCTAATTTGGGAACTAGTTGCATCATAAACAGCATCCATTACTGGTTTTATTAATACTCCACCTCCGATACCTGAGATAGAACCAACAAATGTAGCTACAAGGCTTATTAAGATAATAAAAAATGTCATCATGGAAAAATTATAGCTAATTATGCGTTTATTTTCTTCAAAAATCTTCTTCTTAATCAAAAAATAAAAATAAAATCTATATTTGCACAGTGTTGATAAGAATCATTGATTAAGCGCTTTATTTGCAGAATTTATCCCTGTAATTGAGGGTTTTTGGGCAATGCAGTGACCATTCCAGTATCTTTTCAACCTTCTCATACTAATTTCCTGATATGGTCCCCAAAAAGGTAACACTTTTGTGTACCAGTGAATCACTCTAGGTAACACATTTTATATGACTGATTCTGAATAGGTAACACATACTTTAGATCTGGTTCCATTCAGGTAACAGTTACTGTATATATCTCCTCTTCATCTTTGTCAAAGGCTATCTTCAACAACCATTGGATAAGTTCCTTTAGGGTTTGCTTTTCTGTATTCTGCTGGTGCCATATG
>JAQYFM010000045.1 GCA_028723145.1 Spirochaetales bacterium
GGAAAAGGATATCTTTGGGCTTGGAAAACAATTATATGAGTTTATAAGGAAAGAAAAAGAAATAAACTTGCCATTAAAAGATGGTAATAATATCATTTATGTAAATGCAGAAAATAAAGGTCGAGAAGATTTAAATAATCTAATGCAGAGTTTAATTTCTTACAATTACAGTGATATGAAAGATCAAGTGATAAGGGAGTGTACGATGTATTATAAGACAACACAAAAAGGTGAAGATAAGGTTTGTGAAGCAATTAGAGAGTATGCAGCAAAATCCTATGATGAGGGTAAGGATGATGGAATTAAAATTGGAAAAGAGGATGGCATTAAAATTGGCAAAGCTGATGGCATCAATGAAGGTACTGTAAAAACACTTATTAATCTTGTTAATAGTGGAAATATAACAACTTCCTGTGCAATTGCTAACTCTGGATTGTCTAAAGAAGAGTTTATGTCTATTGCTAAGAAATTAGGACTAAGCTATTAATCTTAAAACTTTATACTCAGCTTCTTTTAATGAGGCTGGGTATAAAATAGAAATATTTTAGATAAAAATGCAAAATATAATGCTAAGATTAACTTCTTTTGATTATGCAAAACAAAAGATGAAGTAATAAAGTAGTGCGTAATGTATTATAAAACAACATTAGATGGAGATGATAGGGAGAGGCAGTTCATAATTATGTAGTTAAATATGCTAAGAATTCCTATTATGAAGGTGTTGTAAAAACACTTATTAATTTTTTTTAATAGTAGAAATATTACACCACCCTGTGTAATTGATATCTCTAGTTTATCTAAAGAAAATTTTAAGTCAAAAGTTGATACCTTATGTTATAAACTCTAAATTTAAATTAATCGATAGTTCAATACAAAAACCAACTGGGATTATAATTAGTTGCAGTACTAAAAAAAATAATGGAAGAGTCGTAACTTTTTATTCAATGGGATACAGATATTTAATTTTTTATTCTTCCAATAATTTACTTATTGCATTATAGTGTATGTGTATTTTTTATAAGGAGATTTGGATTATGTCTACTAAAGATGATGCTAACCCGTTGCCTAGTTCTAAATTAATAATAAACATAATCCATCTTCAGGTAGGTTAATATATTATCTCACTTCCTATCTAGATGGTATTTTGGGGAGTGCAGAAATGATAACAATTAGAGCTAATGATGATAAGAGGAACTATACTTGGGTTGATGTCAGAGATATCAACAGAGAAGATTTATCTGTATTGACAGAAGAATATTTAATTTCCTCTGACTTACTTGCCGATATACTCGACCAAGATGAGCAGTCAAGAATTGAGAAGGAAGACGACTATACTGCCTTAATCGTGCGTATTCCACTTGATGATGAAGATCAAGATTCTCCATTAATTCAAAATGCAATTCCGCTTGGTATTATTCTTTATAAAGATAAAGTAATAACTATTTGCCAGGGGGATAGTGTTGTTTTAGAGGACTTTGCAAAAAGAAGATTTAGGCAATACCCTGTGGCGACAAAGGAAGGCTTTGTTTTATCAATTTTAGGTCGTTCAGCACTTGTATTTATTAGAATGCTAAAGTACATCAACAGACAAAAAGATATTGTTGAAGAGCGTTTGCATGATGTTGTTTCTAATGATGAAATTATTCGCTTACTTGATATCCAAAAGTCATTAGTTTATTTAACAACAAGCTTAACAACTAATGAAAGTTTACTTGAAAAGTTATCTAAAACTCCACTATTTAAGCTTAATAGTGAAGATGAAATAGATTTTTTAAATGATGTAATAACAGATAATAAACAGGCTATTGCGATGGCAAATATTTATTCAAGTATCTTAACAGGTACGATGGAAGCCTTTAGCTCAGTTCTTGGAAATAATATGAACATCATAATGAAACGTCTTACTATTATTTCTCTTGCATTAATGTTTCCAACATTCATAACAGGTTTCTTCGGAATGAACGTAAGACTTCCTCATCAAGATAAATTTTATGCTTGGGTATTCTTACTTGTTATTTGTGCACTAGTTTCAATCGTAGGATCATTCATAATTAACAATTGGGATAAAACTACCAAAGTTAAGAAGAAGAAAAAGAAGAAAAAAACTAACGAATAACTCTGTAAATAAAACCTTTAAGGTATTCACTTTCTGGAAATGAAATTCTAATAGGGTGGTCATCTCCTGCACTGAGGGTCCTGATAATCTGAATCTCTAAACCTGCATCTGCTGCGGCATATGCAATTTGCTGTCTTAAAATTTCACGAGTTACAGATCCTGAGCAAGAAAAAGATGCAATTAAACCACCATTTTTTATCTTCAACATTGCATTTCTATTTAAATCCTTATAGGCCTTTA
>JAQYFM010000046.1 GCA_028723145.1 Spirochaetales bacterium
CTTCTTAAAAGCTAAGGCTATTGTAGTTGGTACAGTAACAGGATATACAGCTCACGTAGCTTCTTACTATCGTCCATCAGTACCAATTATTGCCTCCTGCACAGATGAAAAAGCAACAAGACAACTCAAGCTAGACTATGGTGTTTATCCTTACCATGTAGATTTAACTGATGATAGAGATGTAATGCGTTCTCAAGCACTTCAAATTGCAAGAGCATCAAAAGTTGTTAAAGAAGGTGATTTAGTTGTATTAATTTGTGGCTCCCTTGGATCAGGAAAGAGTACATCAGATACAATGATTATTGCAGAAGCATAATATTTTGAGGTAGCAAAATTAATTGCTACCTTTTTTTAGCTCACATATCAAGTGATTTGTGAGTTAATTATTATTATAATTAATTGTATTTTTTAACTATGATTTATTTTTTCTTTTTCTTACTACTATTTTTAATAGTCAATTGGACTATTCCATTTTACAAAGACAGAAATAAAGAAATCTTAGTTAGCGATGAATCAAAATGCTTTAGCGAAGATGCAAAGAGCATTGTTTATGATAAAAATAGAGATGAAGCTGTACTACTTATTCATGGTTTTCCAACTACCCCAAAGATGTATAGCTATGCAACAAAAAGATTAGATGAAGCAGGGTATGATGCATATGCACCTCTAATACCTACATTTGGTAGTAACATTAAAGATTTTGAAAAAACAAATTATACCCAATGGTTTAACTATATTTCCTCATATTATGAGAATTTGAGGAAACGCTATACAAAGCTGTATGTATTAGGAATTTCAATGGGTGGTGCAATGACACTAAACATTGGCGAAAAATACTCAAATACTCCACTTGCCCCTGATAGATTGGTAGTTATTAGTGCACCCGTTGCATACAATAATATTAGGTATGGAATATACACAAACCTAAAAGCAATGCTTGCCCCTACTCTATCTTTGTTTATTAAAAATTTGGGAGCTAAAATTATTTATAGCCGTCCTGAATCCAACGATGGAAATGAAGAGTGGAATGGTTATGGTGGTTTATTTATTAAACAAGGTCTTTCTCTATCAAAAGCATTTGATAGAATTAGAAAAGATTTAAAAAAGATAAGTGTCCCAATGTTTGTTATGCACGATAAAAATGACAAAACAGTTCCATTTAAAAATCTTGCAGTAATTGAGAAGTACTGTCATGATTACATATATATAAAAAGAGAAGTTGAAATGAAGGGTGATTTCAAACACTCTCACCATTCGCTCTTAATGTACAAATCTGTACAGAAAGAATATATGGATGATATTATCAACTTCTTAAGAGGTGATTATGACAGGAAAGAGACAAAACTACATTAGTTGGGATGAATACTTCATGGGAATTGCGGTTCTTTCATCAATGAGATCAAAAGACCCAAATACACAAGTTGGAGCATGCATTGTAAATGAACAAAAGATAATTGTAGGAGTAGGTTATAACGGCTTTCCAATTGGTTGTGATGATGATAAGTTACCTTGGGATCGTGAAGGTTCCTGGTGTGAAACAAAATATCCATATGTTTGTCATGCAGAGCTAAATGCAATTTTGAATTCCCGCGGGGACTTGCATGGTGCAACTCTTTATGTAGCCCTCTTTCCTTGTAATGAATGTGCAAAGGCAATTATTCAATCAGGAATAAAACGTGTTGTTTATTTATCTGATAAATATCGTGATAGTGATAGCAGCATTGCAAGTAGAAGAATGTTCGATGATGCAGGTGTAAAATACGAGCAATTTGAAAGTAAAGATAAGCAGTTAATAATTAAATTTTAACAAGCTTTGGTTTTACTAATACTGATGCATACTCTCAATTACAGAGGTAAATCAAAGTCTTTAAATATTTAAAATATTTTGGAATATCTTCATCTATTGAAGTAGGAATTTCATTATTCCAAGATGCACCACATGCTATGGCTTCTAATGTTATACATTGCAATTACTGTTTAAAAAGAACAGCAGAAAATACTTCCTACTCTGATGATTTTATTCCATTTGATGAAACTATTAGAGTTAAAAGCTTGGAGGTAATTCTTCCAAGAATCCTAGAAGCCATAAGTTTTTCTTCATTAGTATATAGAATCTTAATACATTCGTTATATCAAATTTCTATCTCTATCAGGACACTCTTATAAATCAAAATAGTCTGCAACGATATGTTATGTTTGTAGGCACTTATGATTATATATTTATATATATAATGGATATTTAAGAAAGTTTTATAAATAATTATGTTTTCATTAAATTTACAACCAATAATATTTGACAAACTAAATTTTTGATGAAACAATTTATATGCATTGGTATCACAGACCGCTGTTACTACACAACAGAAGCTAAGCGGCCATGCAAAAAAACAATAACCACAAAAAACAAACGAGGGGGGATAATTGTGTTTTTGCTCAATGTGAACAATAGAGAATAT
>JAQYFM010000047.1 GCA_028723145.1 Spirochaetales bacterium
ATCAATCGTCAGAATCAAGTTTTATGGGAAGAGTACTGCGAAGAGGCAAATCGTAGAGGACTCAAGCCGTATCAGATAAGTTATTTCAATGAGTTACTATCAAATTACCTAGTAAAGCGCGATGTTTCATACACTCAAGAACATATACCAGGGTTAGAATGTCAGGTAGACTGGTGTGGAGATCATGGTCATTATATGGAGTTGGAGACAAGAGAATTAATAGAAGTCCATGTATTAGTTATTGTTCTTCCATACAGTGGATATACCTATGCGAAAGGTTTCTTTGATGAAACTTTGAAGTCTTTTCTTTCAGGGCTACAACATGCATTTGAGTATTTTGATGGTGTACCACCATATGTAATTTCTGATAACTGTGCCACTGCAACAGATAGAAAGACAGGGGTGCTTAATACAACATATACAGTCTTCTTGGATTATTATGGAGCATTGCCAAAACCAACAAGAATACGAGCACCTCGAGATAAAGGCTGTGTTGAGAGGCATGTAGGAATTATAGAACATGATATTCTTCCTATTCTTGAAGTAATACCGATAACATCACTCAAAGAGTTTAATAGATTGCTGAAGGTAAAAGTAGAGCGATTGAACGAGAGTCCATTCACAAAAAGAAATGGATGCAGAAAAGTTATATTTGAGGAAGAAGAGAAAAAGAGACTGAAGTCTCTTCCTGTACGTCCTTTCCACAGCAGTACAGAAAAGAAGGCAACTGTCTCTCGTGATTATCACATCCAATATAATAATGCTTTTTACAGTGTTCCAGTAGAACTTATTGGGGAAAGTGTTATTGTTAAAGATGATGGCTTTGAGATATTTATTTATGATATAAGAGGAAGACAAGTTGCAAAGCATTGCAAAGCTATACACAAGTGGCAAAGATGTACTGATGAAAAACATATTCCAGTAGGTCATACATCCAACAATGAATATTCATTAGACTATTTCCTTTTATGGGCAAATAAGTTTGGACCAAATATGGTTTTGCTATGTAGAAAGATTTCAGAAAGGTTTGTATATCCTGTACAGTCTTTTAGAACATTGAACTCAATATTGATTGCTGCCTCGAAGTGTTATTCTTCAACATTAGTAGAGACAGTTGCAGAAAAGTGTTTAAATGCAGGAGTTAACTCTACAAAAGGTTTTAATAGCATGTTGAAAGCGATAATTGAGACTTCTAAACAAACAGAGAGAGAGGAGATAAATCCAAATGATTATTTCTGTGCTCGAGAAAAAGGAGGTCTAAAATGAAAGGTGACAAAAACTTTTCAGTAATCGTAAATGCATTACAAAGACTAGGAATAGAAACCAAAGCAAATATAAATTAGTGTGATTTTTCAAGCCTTGCAGAAGAATTAACACAAATTGCTGATGATTCAGACAACAAGAACTATGAGAAAAGGTTTAAACTTTCTAGGATGCATTCATCGACCTATTTCCGTGAATACATCGACAAAAAAGATAGAGGAATGGATCCTGATATGCTTAAGAGTCTTTTAAATCTTTCATTCATGGAAAAAAGAGAGAACATAGTATTTTGGGGGAACCTGGTTCAGATAAAAGTTGGCTTGCACAAATGATTGCAACCTCTGCTTGTCAGGCAAACAAGCGTGTCAGATGGGTTGATTTCCAACCATTGTACAGAGAGCTTGAGCATTTAAAGCTCACAAGTGTAAGTAGGTTCGAGTCTAGACTCAACTATTACAGCAAATTAGACCTCTTATGCATTGATGAGTTCCTTAACTACTCTGTTGATGACTCCTATGTCATGCAGGAGTTCTTCAAGAGAATTGATGATATTGGTAAATGTACATTGATAATATGTTGTCAGTCTGATCCTGCAATTTGGAATAAACTTTTTAAAATAAATAGCTTTGGAGAGTCTGTCAGAGGGAGAATTCTTAATAGGTCTAAGCTTATTAATGCTTTAGGTGAAGATTTGCGTCTAAGTAAATAATTATCTCTTATGATCCAGCATATTAGCTGGACCTTGTGTATTTCCCTTTTATAACGGTTTGTCTCCTTTTTTAAGCGGTCTAGGTTCTTTTTCTATCCGTTGGTGACAATAAACACGAATAATCAAATATTTATCGTTGTTATGTGGTAAAAAAAATAAGATAACAACGGAAAATCTGATATTTATCGTTGTTATGTATATTAAAAATTTAGATAACAACTAATAATAATGAATATTACTACAATAGGTGTTATGCTCAACACATGATTTCTTTTGAGAAAATATATAATAGTTTATGTAAAAATGGAGAAGCAGAGTTTTCTTATTTAGGGGAGGGCTATGTTATCCAAAGAGTTAAAAATTTTATTTGTCTTTGGGCTTGTAGTGATACTCCTATGACAGTGGCAGAAGTAGAGTGTTCGAATGAATTTTCAATTACTGATGTAATAAATTTCTGTAATGAAAAAATATTTAATGGTGAAAGTATAGTTGAACTTGAAAAAGAAATTAAATTTATGTGATTAAAAAGGCCTGAGGTTTTTCTCAGGCCTAAATGAGGAATTTATTATTACTTTTCTTCTTTCCATGCTCTGCCATAGTAAGAATCAAGATAGAGTTGCTTAATCTGGCTGATGAGTGGATATCGTGGGTTTGAGCCAGTACACTGGTCATCAAATGCTTTAACAGCTAATTCATCAACTGCTTCTAAGAATTCTTTTTCATCAACACCCCATTCCTTAATTGATGCTGGGATACCAAGATCCTTTTTAAGCTTTTCAATTCCTTCGATAAGTGCATCTACTTTTTCATTCATGCTCATACCTGGCTTGATTGAAATGTAGTTACCGTTTGGTGTGTCATTTACATCCATAGCAATGTAGTCAGCAACACGTGCATATCTACTTGTTACAGAAGGGAACTCATACTGAGGGAAAGCTGCCTGCTTTGTAGGGTTATCATTTCTGTTGAAACGGATAACGTTTGAAAGTAGGAGTGCATTAGCCATTCCGTGTGGAACATGGAATCTTGCACCAAGCTTATGAGCCATTGAGTGACAAACACCAAGGAATGCATTAGAGAATGCCATACCAGCCATTGTTGAAGCGTTATGTACTTTTTCACGAGCTTTCTTATTTGTTCCATCTTTGTATGCAACTGGAAGGTATTTAAAGATAAGTCTTGCAGCTTCAAGAGAAAGACCATTTGTATAGTCTGTACTCATTGATGATACGAGAGCTTCAAGAGCGTGAGTAAGTACGTCTACACCACAGGATGCTGTTAAGCCCTTTGGCTGTCCCATTGCAAGTTCAGAGTCAACGATTGCCATTGAAGGTGTTAATGCATAGTCTGCAATAGCCCACTTCATACCTGTATTCTCATCTGTGATAATAGCAAATGGTGTAACTTCAGAACCTGTACCAGAGGTTGTTGGGATACATACCATCTGAGCTTTTTTGCCCATATTAGGGAATGAGTAGATTCTCTTTCTGATATCCATAAATCTTAATGCAAGACCTTCAAAGGATACTTCTGGATGTTCATATAAGAGCCAAATAATCTTTGCTGCATCCATTGGAGATCCACCACCAACAGCGATAATAACATCTGGGTTGTAAGCATTAACTAGCTGCATAGCTGTATTAATAGTACCAAGTGTTGGGTCTGGTTTAACTTGGTGGAATACCTCTGTTTCAATTCCAAGTAAATCGAGCTGGTCTGTAATCTTTTCAATCATACCTGAGTTGAAGAGGAAACTATCTGTTACAATGAATGCTCTCTTCTTACCTTGGAGCTCCTGAAGAGCTACAGGGAGACAGCCATATTTAAAGTAAATCTTAGGTGGTAATCTAAACCAGAGCATGTTTTCTCTCCTTGCTGCAAGTGTTTTGATGTTAAGAAGGTGTTTTGGACCAACGTTTTCAGAGATAGAGTTGTTACCCCATGAACCACAACCAAGTGTCAAGCTTGGCTCTAAGCGGAAGTTATAGATATCACCAATAGCACCCTGGCTTGCTGGCATGTTAATTAATATTCTGCTTGTTTTAACTGTTCTACCATAAGAGTCAACCTTTTCTTTTTCTTTTTCATCGATGTATAGAACAGATGTATGACCAAAACCACCCATAGCAATTAAGCGAGCTGCCATATCAGCACCTTCACCAAAGTTATTACACTTATACATACCAAGTACTGGGGATAACTTTTCATGAGCAAATGGTTCATCTACTGCAATCTTAGTTACTTCTCCAATCAATACCTTTGTTGATTTTGGAACCTCAAAGCCTGCAATTTGAGCAATTACATAAGCTGGTTGACCAACAATCTTAGGATTTACTGTTCCTCTCTGTGGATCGAGGATAATTGGAGAAAGCTTTTCTGCTTCTGCTTTATTTAAGAAGTGTGCACCTTCCTTCTTAAGTTCTGCTTTTACTTCATCATAGATATCTTTATGACAAATGATTGATTGTTCTGATGCACAAACAACACCGTTATCAAAGGTCTTGGACATTAAGATTGAAGCAACAGCCATTTTGATGTTTGCACTCTTGTCGATAAGAGCAGGTGTGTTACCAGCACCAACACCAATAGCTGGTTTACCTGAAGAGTAAGCAGACTTAACCATGCCTGGACCACCAGTTGCAAGAATTAAGTTTACTAGAGGATGCTTCATTAAAAAGTCAGTTTTTTCCATTGATGGCTCTTCAATCCAAGCAACAATGTCCTCTGGAGCACCTGCTTGAACTGCTGCATCACGTACAATTCTCGCTGCATCACAGGTACATTTCTTTGCTCTTGGATGTGGTGAGAAGATAATAGCGTTTCTTGTCTTTAATGAAATAAGGGCTTTAAAGATTGCTGTACTAGTAGGGTTTGTTGTTGGGATAATTCCACAAATAACACCCTTTGGTTCTGCAATTTTCTCATAACCAAAGCCAACATCTTGCTCGATGATATCACAGGTTTTATCGTCCTTATATTTATGGAAGATATACTCGGCTGCGAAATGGTTCTTAATTACCTTATCTTCGATAATTCCCATTCCTGTTTCTCTTACAGCATCCTGAGCTAATGTAATTCTAGCATTGTTTGCTGCAATTGCGGCAGCACGGAAAATTTTATCAACCTGCTCTTGAGAGTAGGAAGCATAAATTGTCTGTGCTCTTTTTACTTTCTCAATAAGTTCCTGCAGTTCATTCTGCCCTGGAAATGCTTCAGCGATAGTTGCCATGATTTGTTTCTCCTGTAATCAATGTTTTTTTATCGATAAATAATTATATAAATATCGAATAAACATTAGTCAATAGACGTACTATAAAAACTTAAAATGTTAGTTAATAATACCATTTTATTAGAAAAATATATATAAAAACGTTTGTTATATTAAAATAATATTCTGTTGTTCACATTTATATATAGTATAGGCATATTATTTATGTGCTATCTGCTACTCTTCTGAAAGGAATCACAACAATAAAAAGATGATTTCAAGGATAAGTGCAATAACTAAAATAGCAGTGATTTTATAGTCATTATCTTTTCTTGTAATACTAATTGTTTTTCCATCCTCGATGCATAGTGCTTCCTCTAGCTTTTTAAATATGCTTTTGTTTTCTTTAGAAAAGTTTGATATAAATGCAGCATTATAGGCAAAAACAGAGGATAAAAAGCTTCCTCCTTTTATTCTTAATGCAGCAAAGCTTTGAGAAATAGCAACTAATGAAACTAACTGTAAACCTTTAACAATACCTTCTTCTAGTGCCCCTTTTGTTATAAACCAAAATAGTACTTCGCCATTTCTTGAGAATAAATTACAAACTGTAACAGCTAAAAAGGTAATTATATAGTTTAGGTATAGTACTTTTCTTTTTTGGAGAAGAGAAAGAGTGATAGCAATAATAAAAATTAAAAGCAGAATAAGTGGCTCTTTTATAAAGAATACTAAGAGGGCACATAAAATATGTAATATTATTGTTAATGGACTATCCTCTCTATTATCTGTATTTATTATTTCTGGTGGATTAGTATTTAACTTTAAATGTAAGGCTAAAAATGCTGTTAACAATCCTGTAATTTCAGATAATGGAAGCATTACAATAGAAATCCTCATTAACACAGAACCTAAGAAGAGGGAAGCAACTAGTAGTTGTGTAATTGTTGAAACAATTGAGGATATTAATGAAATTGTATAAAGCGAAATAAACTTTCCAAAAACATGGAACAATACATACATTATAAGCGCTGAAGAAATAGATGATGAGAGTGCAATAATGCTAAATGGAGAAAGCATTGTTCCCTGGCTTAATGTACTTGCTAGCCACTTTCCAATTGAAAGAGCCATATACTCTTTAAAGTTTAGTTTATCAAGAGCAAATAGCATTGGTATCATGGCAAAGCCATAGCGAAGAAAGGGTAGGGGATGAACTATCATATTCTCTGCAACTGAGAAAAATAGTGAAAGAGCAATAAGGTATGCTAAAAATCGTGTTTTATCAGAATGTGAGTGCATCGGTCTCTCCTTCACCTTCAATTTGGATAATTACATCATTGGGTAGACATACTAAGCTCTCTGGGTAACGTGAAATTGAAGAACGCATGCATGTATGGTTTGGACATGGAGAATTTAAAATACG
Organism: Spirochaetales bacterium; assembly: GCA_028723145.1. Lineage (GTDB taxonomy): Bacteria > Spirochaetota > Spirochaetia > Sphaerochaetales > Sphaerochaetaceae > Bullifex. Next base: position 6,604 of record JAQYFM010000047.1, read on the forward strand.
AACTTTTTTATTTTTGATTTCAACAACAGTATCTCCAAGTGTTCCAGGTATATTTATTACTCTATCTTTTGTTATATCATAGTCAAATATTTTATTATTTGAACTGATTCTAACAATAGAACTCTTTTCTCCAGATGAATAAATAAGAGGAATAATAGATAAAATTATAATAATTGGTATTAATATAAAGTCTAGCCTTTTCATTGCACCAAATATAGCATAAAAACAATGAAGATTGTGAAGAAAAAGCTAGTGCTATGTGAGTTTTGTAAGAATCTTTTGGTACTTTTTCTGTAGATTTTTCACTTACTATTTTTTTTATTTTTACACTTTGGTAAAACGCTTGATATGAGCAGGTTATTTATTGCAGACAGTGATCAAAACTTTTTATCCCAATCATCATCCTATCTTACACTCTCAGGCTATAGTGTTAATGAGTTTTCTGATCTTGCTTCATTAAGAGATACTTTGAAATCTTTTTTTCCTGATTTAATGCTCATTGCAAGAACACTATCCGATGGTGATGGTCTAATGTTCTTAAAGCAAATTAGAAGCAAAAAACCAATGCCAATTATTGTAATGGGAATCGATGGAAGTGAAAGTGAGAGAATACTATCTTTTGAGCTTGGTTGTGATGACTATGTTGAAAAGCCATTGTCATTTAAAGAGTTATCTTTAAGGATTAATGCTCATCTTAGAAGGATGATTAATACCACTGTAAGAAATGGATTATCTAGTTGGATTTTAGGAAAAGAAACTCTGTCCCTTGATTTATCATCTCATGAAGTATTTTTAGATTCAAAAACTATTAAAGTAACTGGTGCAGAGTGGAGAATCCTTAAGGTTCTTAGCATGAACTATGGTAATGTAATTAGTAGAACTCAGTTAATAGATGAGTGCTTTGAATACACAAGAGAAAGTTACGATAGAATAATTGATACACACATTAAAAACATTAGAGCAAAGATTGGAACTTCTGGGCAAAATTGGATAGAGACTGTTAGAGGTTATGGCTATCGCTTTAAAGGTGTTAAGAAGTTGGATTAGTGTAATAAAATTGTAGTTTTTATGGATTTAGCTTATCATCTGTTGAAATCTAAAAAACGATGTGTATTATTAGCTATATGAAAGAAATATACGTTGTTGAAGATCATGATGTAATTAGAAGTGGTGTAGTTCAATATTTAGAACTAAGTGGATATAGTGCTAAGGGCTTTGCTTTAATAGGGGAAGCAAGAAAGGCAATAAGCGAAAAACTTCCAGACTTAATTATTCAAGATGTAATGGTGCCTGATGGTGATGGCTTTATGTTTATTAAGGAGATAAAAAAGGACCATCCTGACCTACCAGTAATATTTCTAACTGCAAGAGTTGATGAATCAGATAGAATTCTTGGCTTTGAGCTTGGTTGTGATGACTATATTACAAAGCCATTTTCACCAAAAGAACTTGTACTAAGAGTTGCTGCACTATTTAGAAGAGTTGATTCTTCATCTGTTGAAAAAAGTGATATCTCCACATTCTATGATGAAAACCATACTTTAGTAATTGATTCTCTTCAACATCAACTTTCAATTGATAATGAATTAATAGTACTCACAGCTGCTGAATGGCGAATTGTATCTTATCTTGCTTCAAATGCTGGTGCTTTAATTACTCGTTCACAAATCCTTGAAGAGTGTTTTGATTACTCATTTGAGTCATATGAAAGAGTTGTTGATACTCATATTAAGAATATCAGAGCAAAGCTTAAAAATGGTAATTGGATAGAAACTGTAAGAGGATATGGTTATAGATTTACAGGTAAGAAGGCTTAATATATGCATAAAGGTCATTTTAGGCACCATTTTCTCAGGCTATTTATCTCAATTTTTTCACTCTCTATTTGCATTATTTTACTTCAGCTTTTAATATTTTATGCGTCAAATAGACATGCAATGAATACTTGGCCAAAGTATGCAGCAGGTGAATACATTAATAGTGTTGAAGAAAAAATAAATACATATACCAATCCAACTCCTGATAAAATGATAAATGCAATCCTAGATTGTTCAAATGATAGAATATCAGGGTTAATTTTTCGTGATGCCAAGGGACTTTTTCAAATTATATATGGTTCACTGCCTAATGGTGATAAGGTAAAGGAAAGCATCGATGATAAATCGATGATAAATAGCGAAGTTAAAATACGAAGTCTTTCATCTGTTGAGGTTAATTCATCTAAAGAAATCACAACAGATGCAGATGTATATGTCTTTAATCTTGATGTAGATAACAATGGTGTTTTCCATTTTTATCTCGATGAAGAAGTTGAAAGAGTTACTCAAACATTCTCTGTGCCACAAGAGGTGCAGGCAAGAGATATTGCAGCTTCTGTAATAGTAAAAAGTAATGGAGTTGTTAAGGGCTATTACGATATTTTAGTAATGACTGCAAGAAAGTATGGACCAACTAGGTATATCCTTGATACCTCTGCTTTAGTGATTCTTATTTTTATTCCTATAGCATTAATTATCTCATTAGTTGCTTCTTATGTAATTTCAAAGCGAAATAATAGATCAATTAAGGATATTCAGAATGCTTTAAAGGATTTATCTGAAAATAAGTTTGATGTAAATATTGGTGAACAAAAGAGTATGGAGCTAAAAGATATAGCTACCTCAATTGTTGATTTAGGTGATAACTTAAGGCGCCACCAGGATTCAAGAAAGGAGTGGATTAGATCAATAAGCCATGATCTTAATACTCCTCTTGCAAGTATTAATATGCTGCTTGATGCTTCAATTGATGGAATTTTCCCTCTGAACCAAGATTTACTAAAGAGGATGAAAAAGGAGTGTGATGTTTTAACTTCAAGAATAAGTTCAATTAAGTATTATGCTTACCTTCTTTCTCCAGATTGTATGCTTAATAAGCAAAAGATTTCAGCTTTTGATTTAATTGATGGTGTTATTAGTAATTTTAAAGATTCCAAGAAGATAGATCTTCACATCAATGAAAATGATGAAATTGATGTTGATTATACACTTGGCTCAAGAGCGCTTTCTGAAGTAATAAATAATGCACTTCAAAGCGGTAGTGAAATTGTTGATGTTTATGTTGATAGAAATGTTATAAAGGTAGTAAACAAAGGTTCTCTACCATCTCCTCTTCCAGACTTCTTTGAGCCATGGGCAAGAGGTGATTTAAGCCGCCATGAAGGTGGTTCTGGCCTTGGTCTTCCTATAACAGGCCAAATAATGAACCTCCATGGTGGAAAAGCAGAAATTGCTCAAGAAAATGATAAAGTAGTTGTAACTCTTACATTTTAAAGTGTAAGAGCCATCATCTCCTTTTCATTGCTTAACTCTAATACTGATAATTTTCTATTTTCATAGATTCCAAAAGATGGCTTAAATCCCCCTTTTGGAATTGAAGTAGATCCTGGGTTAAAAAAAACAATATCATCCTTTTTATGACAAACAGGTATATGAGTATGTCCATAAAGCATGATTTTAGCTCCTGGGACAGGATTTGCTTCATTATATATGTGGCCATGTGTTAAAGTTAGTTTTAATCCATCTACAAATACTTCTGAAGTTGTACTCATAACAGGAAATGATAAAACCATTTGATCTACTTCAGCTTCACAATTTCCTCTTACAGCCAATATACTATCTTTATAATTATTTAAAATTGGGATAACTCCTTTTGGGTTGTAGGAAGGTGGAAGATCATTTCTTGGACCATGATATAGTAAGTCTCCAAGAAGTAATATGAAATCAGGATTATGCTTCTTAATAAGTTCATCAACTCTTGAACAAGCATTTAAACTACCGTGAATATCTGAAAAAATTAGTGCTTTCATAACCAAGACTTTATCTTCATTACTCGTTAATATCAAGCAAAAACATAAAAGCTACATACTGATTTGATTTTAGTTCATATTCTTTATAAAACACATATTTAAACATAATCAAAACAGAATTGAGATAAATAAAGACCATACTAGCCTCACATATACATGAGACGATTTTTACAAAATTCTAAAAAAACGGAGTATGGAAAATGAAAAAAACAATCTCAATTCTACTCGTAGTTCTTCTTGTATCAGCTTGCCTGTTTGCAGCTGTCTCTTTAACTGGTGAATTAGGCTTTGGTTATAAGGTTAAGTTCGATGGTACAGTTGAAAATCAGGATTACTTAAATCTTGGTTCAACATATGGTGGTAGATTCAAAATTAAACTTGGTTCAGATTATGTAAATGGCGAACTTAGAATGGATGCAATAACTGTAGAGGATGGAAAATTTACTACAGGTGTTAGACAGCCAATTAATGGTTATGCAACAGTAAAAGCATCAAAACTAGTTGCTGATGTATTTGAAGTAAGCCTTCCAGTTGGTGTTGAACTTTATGTTGGTAACCAGAGTTTCTCAGCAAGCTATAACTGGGCTTACTTAGATCCTCAGGGCAATGAAAAAAAGATTAGCTTGAACGCAAGTCGTTCTTCAATGCCTCTTGGTGTAGCAGTTTCATATGATAAATATGTAACAGCTAAGGCTTGGGGTTCTATTGTTGATGGTGATAAGAAAGGCCTCTTAGAAGCACAGATTGCTCCAATTGATGGTGTTAAGGCAATGATTGCTTATGGTGTTAACCAGAAAGCTGATAAGGATAATTTCCAGGTTGCAGCATTAGTTGATGTAAAGACTCTTGCAGACCTCGATTTCAACTTAGCTGCTTCTGCACAGGTTATTGCAAATACTGATGATTTTGCAAAGGCTACATACTTTGCAGCAGTTAAAGGTGGCTATGAAAACATTGGTGGTTATGCTGAATACATTAATGCTGCTGGTGTTAACAACCTTTATGCAGGTGCATCATATGGTATTGCAAGCGATAAGGCTCCAACAACTCTCAGTGCTGGTGTAGGCATTACTAAAGATTTTTCTAAAGTAGGTGCTTCAATTGGTGCAGATACTCAGATTAAGAATATTGAACTTAATGTTAAGCTCGGTTGTGATGATTTTTCTGATTTTGCTAAAAATGGATATGTTAGATTTGCTTCTTATGTAACTTTCTAATTTAGTCTCCATATTTTCGGGAGAAAATTCCATTATACAAAAGGTACTTTAAGAGTTTCTTGGAGTACCTTTTTCATTGACAAGGAGCTTTTGTTGTTTATCATTTTTATAGAGGTTTAATATGAAGGTTCTTTGTTACGGCTCAATAAATATAGATTTAACATATAGCGTAGAGCACATTGTTAAGGAAGGAGAAACTCTTTCATCTTTATCTTTAAAAAAGAGTGCAGGAGGAAAGGGCGCTAATCAATGTGCAGCTTTGGCAAAAGCTGGATTAAAGACTTTCCATGCGGGAAAAATAGGTGAGGATGGTGTCTTTATTTTAAAAAAGTTAGAAAGCTTTGGCGTTGATACTTCCAATGTAAGTATTACAAATAAACAAACAGGACATGCCATAATACAAGTTGATAAAAATGCTCAAAACTCAATTATACTATTTCCTGGAGAAAATAAAGCTATTGAGAAAGTAGAAATAGATAGTGTACTTTCCAACTTCTCTGCAGGTGATTGGATTGTATTACAAAATGAGATTAATGAGTTAAAATATATTATTGATAAAGCGTATGATAAAGATATTAATATTTGTTTTAACCCAGCACCGTTTGATAGGTCTATTTTAGATTTACCACTTGAAAAGGTAAGTTTACTAGTTGTTAATGAAATTGAAGGTGCTGCATTAGCAGGTATTGATTCAAGCTTTGAAGAAGTATTAAAGACAATTAAACAGCGTTATCCTAAATGTAACATCTTATTAACACTTGGTTCTGATGGCTCTTTATATTATGGAAATAATGAAGTAGTTAGTCAAAATTGTTTTAAGGTAAAGGCTGTTGATACAACTGCTGCAGGAGATACATTTATTGGTTATTTTTTAGCCTCAATAACAGATGGCTTTGATATAAAAGATGCTTTAGAAATAGCAAGTGCAGCTTCTGCAATTACAGTATCTCGAAATGGTGCTATGGATAGTATTCCTTATAAAGAGGAAGTAGTAGAGTTTTTAAAGGATAGAAAATAAAATGAAGACAGTTGAGTTTGAAGTTGGAAAGAATAATAGAAAAGTTATTGGCTTTTTACACTCTGATTTAAATGAGTATTGTCAAAGCGTAGAAAAAAGACCTGCAATAATTATTTGCCCAGGAGGTGGGTATGTGCATCTATCCCCAAGAGAGGCAGAGCCGGTTGGTTTTAAATTTTTTTCTAAGGGTTTTAATGTATTTATTCTTTATTATTCAATTGGTGAGTTAATTAAAAATTATAGTCCTGTAAAGGAACTGGCAGAGTGTGTTGAAAGGGTAAAAAACAATGCTTTAGAGTGGCAACTTGATAAAGATAACATTTCTGTTTTAGGTTTTTCAGCAGGAGGACACTTAGTTGCATCACTTGCTACTATGTGGAATAAAGAAATTTGTTCTCCGTTTGATTGTAGAGTAAAGTCCGTAATTCTTGCTTATCCAGTTATTCTTGATGGTGAGTTTGCTCATAAGGGCTCTATTGATAACATTTGCCAAGATGGGCATGAGAGAGATTTTTATTCTCTAGAAAAGAGAGTTGATAAAGACACTATTCCTTGTTTTATTTTCCATAGTGCTGATGATCCTACTGTTCCAGTTGAAAATTCACTTCTTTATATGATGGCTTTAAAGCAAAATCACATTCCATTTACCGGTCATATTTTCCAATCTGGTGGACATGGTTGGAGTACTGCAACAAGAGAGGTTGGCTCTTATATTTTAGAAAATCAATGCTGGATTGATATGGTACTAAATTATTTAGATTATAGTGAATAGTCCATTTTGTATTAGATAATTATTTACCTATTAATAAAAAGAATATAGATTTCTTAAAAAAATGATAAAATAGGGAGTTTTTCTATTGTATGATTATTGCATAAATATGCTATTTTGTGTATAAAGTTTCTTAATCACGGAAAATATCCTTATTTTGGAGGTTTAATATGAAATCTTTTAAGAAAGTTGCTCTAGTAGTTGCTCTTATTGCTATGAGTACTTGTTTGTTTGCAGGTGGTTCTTCTGAAAGTACATCTAGCTACAAAATTGGCTTTATTGGTCCTATGACTGGTGATAATGCTAACTACGGTATTCTTTGTTCTCAGTCTGTTAAGCTTGCTGTAGACCAGGCTAATGCTAAGGGTGGTATTAATGGTACTCAGATTGAATTAATTATTGAAGATAGTGAAGGTACCCAGGAAAAAGGTATGGCTGCTATTGAAAAGCTTTCTTCAACAGATAAGATTTCATGCTTAGTTGGTCCAGTATTCACAGGTGTATCCTTTGCAGTTGGTGAACGCTGTCAGTCAGAGGGTATCCCAATGATGAGCCCTTCAGCAACACACAAAGATATCACAGCTATTGGTGACTATGTATTCAGAACTGTAGTATCTGATGGTCTCCAGGGTGAAGTTGCAGGTCACTACTTCTATGAAGTACTTGGTTATAGAAACATTGGTTGTCTCTACATCAAGAACGACTATTCTCAGGGACTTTATGAAGGTATGAAGGCTGCTTTTGAATCTTGCGGTGGTAAGGTTAGCGCAGTTGAAACAGCTCAGCTCGGTGATAAGGACTTCAAGACACAGCTTACAAAGCTTAAGGCAGCTAATGTAGAAGCTATCTACATTCCTAACTATACAGTAGAAATGGCTCAGCAGCTCGAACAGGCAGCTCAGGTTGGTTTAAACGTTCCATTCCTTTCATGTGATGGTTTCTCAAACCCTGAGATTTATCAGCTTGCTGGTGACTATACAAATGGCGTTGTTTACATTGCTCCAACACAGGTTGAAGAGAGTGATGCTTACAAGCAGTTTGTTGCAGACTACACAGCAGCATATGGTGTTGCTCCAGATTCATTCGCAACTAACGCTTTCGATGCTACAAACATCTACATCCAGGTTATGAAGGAAGTAGGTTCTGATAGAACAGCTATTAGAAATGGTGTTGCAGCTATTAAAGATTACCAGGGTGTTACAGGTACTGTAAACTTTGCAGAAAATGGTGACTTAGTTGCATATCAGGGCGTTTACCGTGTAGAAAACCAGACACCTATCTATATTGGTGCATACACTGTTGACGGCGGCAAGCTTATTGAAGTTAAATAAGCACTTAGTGTTTTAATTGAAACTCATCCCTTGGCGCGTTCAAGGGATGAATACTTTTTATTAAGGAGCTGACTGTGTCATCTGTAGCAGTATTTTTTCAGCATCTAACTAATGGTCTTACACTTGGTGGTATCTACGCATTAATTGCTCTTGGATATACAATGGTGTACGGTATTTTGAAATTCATCAACTTTGCCCATGGCGATATTTTAATGGTTGGCGCTTACATGGGTATGTTCGCTTTTGACTTTTTAAGAGGTGATGCTCCACTAGGAGCTTGGACCTTTATCGCCTTTTTACTTGCAATGATGTTCTCTGCAGTATTTTGTGCAGTACTTGGAATGTTCATTGAAAAGGTTGCTTATAAGCCACTGAGAAGGGCAGCAAGGCTTGCACCACTACTTTCAGCTATTGGTGTTTCATTTATCCTTTCAAATGGAGCTGCATGGATGTGGGGTACCCAATCTAGAAAGCTAAACTATCCTTTTGATAATACTCCAATTACCTTTTTAGGTATTTCTATTACACCACACCAGATTCTTGTATTAGTTGTATCTGTTGTAATGATGGTTGCACTTTCCTTCTTTGTTGGAAAATCAAAGATGGGTAAGGCAATGAGAGCTACTGCTCTTGACCAAGATACTGCTCAGCTGATGGGTATTAATGTTAACGTAGTTATTTCACTTACATTCGCAATTGGATCTGCACTTGCTGCTGTAGGTGGTATGCTTATTGCTCTTGACTATAAGTGCTATCCAACACTTGGAACAATGACAGGCTTAAAGGCTTTCGTTGCTGCAGTAGTTGGTGGTATTGGTAACATCTCAGGTGCAATGCTTGGTGGTATCTTACTTGGTTTAGTAGAGACCTTCGGTGTTGCTGTATTAGGAATTCCACAGGGGTATAAAGATACTATAGCATTTGTAATTCTTATTATTATTCTTTTACTTAAACCAGAAGGAATTCTTGGTAAGGTAGAAAAGGAGAAGGTATGAGTTTCTTTCAGATCATATTAATTTATACATGTATCTATGCTCTTATGGCTATTGGACAGAACCTCATCACCGGTTATGGTGGTATGCTTTCTCTCTGTCAAGCAGGATTCTTTGCTATTGGAAGCTATGCAACAGCTATTTTAACAACAACATATGGCTGGAACTTCTGGATGACACTTCCAGTTGCTGCATTGATTTCAGCACTTTGTGGATTTGTTATTGGTATGCCAACCCTCAGACTTAAGGGTGACTACCTTGCAATCGCAACCCTTGGTTTTGGTGAAATAGTTAGAAACGTAATCAATAACTGGGATAGCTTAACAAAGGGACCTATGGGAATACAGAAAATTCCTCAAGCTGCAATCTTTGGTTTTAAGTTTAACCCATATAAAAAGACTGCATTTTTAATAATGTTAATTGTTATTGTTACTATTTGTTACTTTCTATTTAAGCGTTTAGCACGCTCAAGAATGGGAAGAGCTCTTGCTGCTGTAAGAGAAGATGAAATTGCTGCAGCTTCAATGGGTATTAATACAACTAAATATAAGGTTTCTGCATTTATCTTAGGTGCAAGTGTTGCAGGTATTGCAGGATCCTTCCAGGCTGTATATATCCTTTCTGTAACTCCTGGTTCATACACCTTCATGGTATCAATTATGGTACTTTGTATGGTTGTTCTTGGTGGTATGGGTAACTTCTTAGCTTGTATTTTAGGTGCATTTATTATCCAGTTTATTTCATATTTCCCACAGCTTACTGGTTTAACTAACGTTATTCCTGCTCAAGCAAAACAAATTATCTTTGGTCTTATCTTAGTTGTAATGATGATTTGGAGACCACAGGGAATCATGGGTAGAGAAAAGTTTAATTACAGTGGAGAGAAACGTAAGAAGGGGGCAAAAGATGCTACTAGAAACTGAAAAGCTTTCAAGAGTATATGGCGGTGTCGTTGCCGTTAATGAAGTTGATTTCCATGTTCAAGAAGGCCTTATTACAGGTCTTATTGGACCAAATGGTGCTGGTAAAACAACACTATTTAATAACATGACAGGTCTAGATACACCAACCAAGGGTAGAGTTATCTTTGAAGGTAAAGATATTACAGGAAAGAAGGCTAATGAAATTTGCCGTTTAGGTATTGCTAGAACATTCCAAAACATTCGCCTTTTTAAGGATATGAGTGTTGTTGAGAATGTTATGATTGGCAGACACTTTAAGGTTGGCACAAAGGATAAGGGTCGTTTTGCTCAAGCAATTAAGAGCTACTTTGTTATGAAGAAAGAAGAAAAAGAGATTTATAATAAGGCTCTTGAATACCTTGATTTCTTTGGTTTAGTAGACTTTAGAAATGATGATGCAAAATCTCTTCCATATGGACACCAAAGAGAGCTTGAGATCGCAAGAGCTATGGCAACAGAGCCAAAACTCCTTTTCTTGGATGAGCCTGCTGCTGGTATGAACCCTCAAGAAACAGAGCACTTAATGGAGATGATTTCTCGTATTAGATCTCTAGGAGTAAGTGTTGTTTTAATTGAACACGATATGAAGCTTGTCATGAATATCTGTGACGAAATTACAGTTCTAAACTTCGGTAATAAGATTGCATCAGGTACTCCAAATGCAATTAAACATGACCCTGTTGTTATTGAAGCATATCTTGGTTCAGAGGAGGATGATTAATGTCTGAGCTGCTTACAATTGAAAATATTGATGTTTGTTACGGCAATATTAAAGCTTTATCTAATGTTTCAATGCACGTCGACCAAGGTGATATCGTTTGTTTAATTGGTGCCAACGGTGCTGGTAAATCAACCCTATTAAAATCTATTGTTGGTCTTGAAGGGCTTACAAATGGACAAATCTCATATGATGGTGAAGTTATTTGCCAAGCTAAAAAAGTAAAGCATACAACTGACCAAATTGCAAAGATGGGTATTGCCCTTGTTCCTGAAGGAAGAAGAGTCTTTGCTGATATGACAGTTGAAGAGAACTTGGATATGGGTGCTTTCATGGTAAAAGACCAAACTTTAGTCGCCAAAAAGAAGGAAGAGATGTATGATTTCTTCCCAATTCTTGGAGCTAGAAGAAAGCAAAAGACAAGAAGCTTATCTGGTGGTGAACAACAGATGATGGCTATTGCTAGAGCTTTGATGTCTTCTCCTCGAATGATTTTGCTTGATGAACCAGGACTTGGACTTGCTCCATTAATCATTCAAGATATCTTTGCTAAAATTGCTTTGATTAATGAGCAAGATAAGGTTACTATCTTCCTTGTTGAACAGAACGCTAGAATGGCTCTTAAGGCATCAAATAAGGGTTATGTAATGGAAAATGGTAGAATTGTATTGGCTGATGAAGCAGCTAAGCTATTAACAAATGAAAAGGTTAAGGCTGCATATCTAGGTGAGTGATTTTGCTTTTATCTTTTTTTATAGTATTGTAAGATAAAAGCATACTGGAGGGCAAAAATGATTATTGAAAGAAGAATGACTAAAAACCCGGTGACTATTTATCCTGAGGCAAGTGTTGTAGAAGCATCTGATTTAATGAAGAAAGAAAAGGTTCATCGTTTACCTGTACTTGATAAAGATAAGAACCTAGTTGGTGTTATTAGTGAAAAAGATATTTTATTTGCTACACCATCTCCTGCATCTTCTCTTTCTATTCATGAGATGGCATATCTTCTTTCTAAGCTCACTGTAAAAAAGATTATGTCAAAGAATCCTGTTACAATTTCAAAGGACACTCCTGTTGAAGAAGCTGCTCGATTAATGGTTGACCAGGATTTATCATGTTTACCTGTAGTAGAAGACGGTAAGCTAATTGGTATTGTTTCAAAAAGTGATATGTTCAAGATTCTTTTAGAGCTCTTTGGTGCACGTCATTTTGGTGTTCGCTTATCATTCTTAGTTGATGATAAACCTGGTACAATTGCTCTTGTAAGCCGTGCTATTTCTGATGCAGGTTATGATATCATCTCGTTTGGTACTTTTATGGGTACCGATCCAAGTAATGCGATTTGTACTATTAAGGTACAGGGATGTACAAAGGAAGAATTGACTACGTTGCTCTCTCCTCTTGTAAAAGAAATCCTGGATATCAGGGAAGCATGATAATGAGTAAGAAAGATAAAAAAAGAGCGGCCCAAGTGAGTCGCTCTTTTCTAACTGAAGATGAAAATATTGGTGACTCACCATTTAAGAATGTCGTATTAAAAGAGAAGAAAGAGGAAGAGGTTAAGAAGCCTAAGCCTGCTTCAAGTGGGAAAAAGCCTTCTCAGATTGTCCAAGGCTATGATCCATCTGCTTCATTTAAGGATATTCTTTATAATTGGGAGCATACCGGCAATCCATATGCACTTCCTTCAAAAGGTAAAAAGGAAGAAATAAAAGCAAAGCAAACCTCCTTTGCTGATATTTTTTCGCAGTGGGAAAATCAAAAAAATCCTAAACAAAAAAGTAAAAACAATGAGGTTAAGAGAGTTTCACCTGAGTATAAACCAACTAAGGATTTCGGCTCTCTTTTAGATCAATTTGAAGGAAATGTCGTTAAACCTCAAAATAATAAGCCTTTGGTAAAGGCTCCTATAAAGGAAATTCAAAAGCCAACTTTCTTTAAGGAAAAGGAAGAAGACGATGAGCGTCCAAGTCCTGTTGCATGGTCTGTCTTTGGAGATAATAAGCCAATTAAGAGAGAAGAAAAGAAGGAAGAAGTAAAGGAAAAGATTGAAGATAAAAAAGTAAACAGAGTTTCACCGAAATATACTCCAACTCAAGACTTTGGTTCTCTTTTATCTTCTTTTGAAAAGGGTGAAAGGGGAGAAGTTAAGAATCAAAAGAAGGTTGAAAAACCTAAAAAAGAGGAAATAATTCCTCAAAAGCCTACCTTCTTTAAGGAAAAGGAAGAGGACGATGAGCGTCCTAGCTCTGTTGCTTGGTCTGTTTTTGGCGATAATAAACCAATAAAGAGAGAAGAAAAAAAGATAGATAAAGTAGTAGAAACTAAGGAGAAAGTAGAGGTTAAACGAGTTTCACCTGAGTATAAGCCAACAAAAGATTTTGGCTTTCTTTTGTCTTCTTTTGAAGAAAAGAATATTCCTAAAACTAATTCTACTGAAACTGTTAAGGAGGAGGAAAGTCTTCCAAAGACAACTTTCTTTAAAGAAAAAGAAGAGGATGATGAACGTCCGAGCTCTGTTGCCTGGTCTGTTTTTGGAGATAATAAACCTATAAAGAGGGAAAAAAATAGGGAAGAAGAAGCAGTAGTAGAAAAAGAAGTAGAGCAAAGTGAGAAAGTAGAGGTTAAACGAGTTTCTCCTGAGTATAAGCCAACAAAGGACTTTGGTTCTCTTTTGTCTTCTTTTGAAGAAAAGATTATTCCTAAAACTAGTATTACTGAGCCCCTTAAGGAAGAAGAAATTACTCCTAAAACAACCTTCTTTAAGGAGAAAGAAGAGGATGATGAACGTCCAAGTTCTGTTGCCTGGTCTGTTTTTGGCGATAATAAACCTATAAAGAGAGAAGAAAAGAAGGAAGAGGTTATTGAGGAAATAGCTACACCTAAACCTGAAATTCCTGTAATTAAAAAGGTTCCTGTTAAAAAATCTAAGTTATTTAATGAGAGTGTTGATAAAATCCATCAAAAGAGTTTTGAAGACATTTTAAAGGAAAAAGGGGAGCTAAAGGCAAAGGTTAGGGAAAAGACTTTAAGCGAGTTACGTGTTATGCTTCCTCTTTCTACACTTGATTTACATGGCTTAACTTATAGTGAAGCTGAGAGTGAAATAAATAAATTCTTAGATGAGGCAATTGAATCCAACATTCAAAAGGTTGCAATTATTCATGGTAAGGGCTTGCACTCACAAGATGGTGTTGGGGTATTAAAAGACCTAGTGTATAAAATAATAAATGATAAAGGAATTGCTCGTGATATTACAGTTCCTAAACCTCAATATGGAGGCAGTGGTGCTGTTTGGATTATTTTAAAGAAGGAAGAAAAAGAGATGTCTTGAGGCATCTCTTTTGTTCTATTGAGAAGAATATTTGTAATATTAATTAACTAAAAAAGGAAATTTCTTCAAAAAAAAATAAGAAATTACAATTGTTTAAAAACTAAACTTAGCCGATGATTATTTATAGAAAGCCATTAAAGGAGGCAATTTTTCTATGAAAAAAGCATTGGTTTTATTACTTTGTTTGGTCATGACACTTACATCTGTATTTGCTCAGGGTGCAAGTGAAGTTGATTCAAATCAACCTATTACTCTTGAGTTCTGGACACATGAGGACGCAGCTAGACAGGCTCTTGAAGACAGATATATTAAAGAGTTCTGCGAACTTCATCCAAATGTAACTGTTAATGTTACAAGACAGAGTGCTGAAAAACTCAGAGAGCTCGTACAGACAGCTTTCGCATCAGGTGAAGGTCCTTCATTCTTCAACCTTCCAATTGAAAATGAATTCCAGTACATTGAAGCAGGTAGAGTAGCTCCAGCTGATTACAAGACACTCGGCTTTAAGGATGCAAAAGATCTTCTTGCTAACTATGAAGATGGTATGATTGATGCTGTATACTATGATGGCGATGTTTATGGTCTTCCTCTCGAGTTAACAAACTGGTCAATTTTCTTAAATAAGAAAGTATTTAAAGATGCTGGTTTAGATCCTGAAAAAGATTTCCCAAAGACATGGGAAGACATGGTTAAAGTTAGTAGCAAGATCGTATTAAGAGATGGTGACATCATTAAGAGAAGAGGTTTTGACTTCAGATATTCTTATGAACTTACATACTTTGTTCCAATGGTAGAACAGCTTGGTGGTTCACTTTCAGAGAAAGACGGTTGTGTTAACAAAGATGCATGGGTAAAGGCTCTTACATTTATGCAGAATTGGGGACCTCAGGGTGAGAACCTTGGTAATCCTACATTAACAGCTGCTAGAAAGCTCTTTAATAAGGACAATGGTGATATCGCTATGTGTAATACAGGTCTCTACCAGGAAGCAAGAATTCTTTCTGATAACCCATCATTCTACAATAGTGGTGAGTGGATGGTAGTACCATATCCAGTATTTGAAGATGCTGTTAAAGACGTTGCAGGTTGCTACTATGGTCACTTCTACATGGTTAATGCTGATAAGTCTAAGGCTGAACAGCAGATGGCATGGGAACTCATTAAGTACTTCCTCTTAACAGAAGGTCATGCTGAAGAATATCTTACACAGGTAGGATTAATCCAGCCTACAAAGGCTCTCATGGAAGGTGAGACATACGCTTCAATGCCATATTCAGAAGTATTCAAGAATGACTTCGCAAGATCTCACATTGTATACCATGGCAAGGGTGCTTCAGAAATCCAGAGTGCTATCAACAGCGCAATCAAGCAGGTTATGCTCCAGGGTGCAGATCCTTCTAGCGCATATGATGCTCTCCAGAAGAACGTAATGGAAATCCTCGCTGACTAATATTGAGGTTTTATGAAATAGTGGGTCGGTTATCACTATGATCTCCCGGCCCACAACTTTTTAAAGAGGATGAAAAATGAAGAATGCAAAAAAATTTAGCATAGAGAAGCAGCAAGCAAGATGGGGTTTTGCATTTACTATCCCATGTTTAATCTTCTTTGCTGTATTCAGTTTCTATCCAATTATTAGTGCGTTTATTACAAGCTTAACAAACCGTGATGCAATTAAACGTACTTGGGACTTTATCGGATTCGATAACTATATTTATCTTTTTACACAATCTAATGGGGGATTCTCTCTACTAAATTCCCTTAAGGCAACAGGTATCTTTACAATTGGAACTTTTATTCCAATGGTAGTAGTATCATTAGTACTTGCCGTTATGATTATGCAACTTCGCAAGCCAGGTCAGTCTAAGATGTTTGAGCTTGCTTACTATACACCAGCGGTACTTTCAAGCGTAGTAGCTGCTACAATTTGGATGATATTATTCCAGCCTACAGGTCTCTTTAACCAATTATCTAACTTTGTAATGCGCACCTCTGGAAAGGATTTCCAATGGCTCACAAATGATAATATGCTTAGAGCATCAACAATAATCGTATACTTCTGGAAATACATAGGATATTTCACAATCCTATTTATAACAGGTCTTGCTTCAATTCCTCCTACAATTTATGAAGCAGCAATTGTAGATGGTTCTTCACGCTGGCATACTTTCTGGAAAATAACACTTCCACTCTTAAAGCCAACTATTATGCTCGTATCAATTATGGCAATGCTCCAGTGCTTAAAGACCTTCAGTACTCAGTACATGTTTGTTCAAGGTGGAACAGCAAGAGAGCCAATCGATGTTATTACAATGAACATTTATTACACTGGTGTTGTTAATAGAAGACTTGGCAGGTCAAGTGCAATGTCTATTATCTTGTTTGTTATCATGCTTTTCTTTACCTTCTTACAGTTTAAGACCCAGAAGGGTGATGAAGATGTTGAATATTGATTGGAGGAGTATAAATGAACAATAACAAATTTGTTGGTAAAGTTGGTGTAGGAGAAGTCATTACTTACATTGTACTTATCTTAGTTTTGATATTTACTATACTCCCACTAATTTTCATGCTTACAGCAGCTTTTATGGATGCAAAGCAAATCATGAGTATGCCTTATACTTGGATTCCTAGTAAGAAGTACTTCACATCAGAATCACGAACTTTCTTTACAAACTTCCAGAAGGCTATTTTAGGAAACCATGGAGAAAAGATTTTCTTTAGAAACCTTTTTAACTCCTTAGTAGTAGCTATTACTTGTGCTATTACAACAGTATTAATGGCTTCTCTTTGCGGTTATGGCCTTGCTAAATTTAACTTCAAAGGTAAGACCTTTGTATTTATGTTAATCATGAGTACAATGATGATTCCTTTTGAAGCAATCATGATTCCTCTATACTTAGTTGCTTCTAAGTTTAAGATGATAAATACAATCCCTGGTTTGATAATACCATTCTTGGTAAGTGCCTTTGGTGTTTTCCAAATGAGACAGTATTTGCTTACCTTCCCAAGTGAGTATCTTGATGCTGCTCGTGTTGATGGCCTTGGAGAATTTAAGATTTACTACAAAATAGTTCTTCCAAACTCAACTCCAGTAGTTGCAACACTTGGTATTCTATCCTTTAGAAACCAGTGGGATAACCTCTTGTGGCCACTACTTTGTTCTCAAGCAGAAAAGATGAAGACTATTCCTCTTTATATTTCTAAGTTCGCAGAGGAAAAGCAAACAGATGAAGGAGCTTTGATGGCTTGTGCACTGCTTGCTTCTATTCCAATGTTTATCCTCTTCTTCTCACTGTCAAAATACTTCCTTGGCGGTGCAGCGGTATATGAATCGAGAAAGGGATAATAAAAATAAAGCGCTCAAATTATTGGGCGCTTTTTTTATGCAAAAAAAAGCTTCCACGTCTGGAAGCCTAGTGCTAATCAGTGTTCTCTATAAACAATTCTGCCCTTTGAAAGATCATACGGTGATAGTTCAACTTTAACAATGTCACCTGGGACAATTCTGATGTAGTGTTTTCTCATCTTACCGGAGAGGTGAGCGAGAATAACTAGCTTATTCTGAAGCTCAACCCTAAATCTTGTATTTGGGAGTGCTTCCTTTACTACGCCTTCAACTTCAATAGCTTCTTCTTTAGCCACATTTCCTCCAAAATAATTGCTTTTCTTATAAAGCCTTAAAAAGTATAAAATGAATATAAGGCTAAGTCAATATAGTGATTTTGTATAAAATAGGGAATATCTTTGCCTATTAAAGATAAAAAATGCGGATAGCAAAATTCTATCCGCAAAAAACTTTGATACTTTTATTTTATTTCAGCATGACTAGAAGCTAAATTAAATTCATCAATAACACTTTGTTCTGGCTTTTTTGAACACAAGCTTACAATAACCATTACAATAAGACCAACAAGGAAAGCCGGTAATAGCTCGTATATACCAAATATTCCACCGATTGGTTTAATCATAAACTTCCAAACTAATACCATTAGGCCACCTGAGATCATGCCACAAAGAGCTCCAAGTCCTGTTGATCTCTTCCAATAGAGAGATAAAATAATAACAGGACCAAAAGCAGCACCAAAGCCTGCCCAAGCAAATGATACAATTGAGAATACTGAACTTGCTGGATTTCTAGCAATAACTAAACCAAGTATAGCAATTATTATTACCGTTGTTCTTGCCGCTATTATACTTTTCTTTTCTGAAAGGTTAATGTGCATTGCATCTTGTAAAATATCGTGAGATACACTTGATGAAGCAGCTAAAAGCTGTGAGTCAGCTGTGGACATAGTACTTGCTAAAATACCTGCAAGAATAAGTCCTGCAATTATTGCAGAAAAAATTCCATGAGATGATAAAAGTTTAGCAATTACAACAATAATTGTTTCAGATGCTGAACCTTCTAAGGTCTCTACAATAGAAAGGTTTGAAAGTACTCTTCCAATAACCCCGATAAAAAGGGCAACTGCCATTGCAATTAATACCCAAACTGTCGCAACTCTTCTTGAGAGAGAAAGCTTTTTTTCATCTTCAATTGCCATAAAGCGAAGTAGAATATGAGGCATACCAAAGTAACCAAGGCCCCAAGCAAGTGTAGAAACAACTGTCAAAAAACCATATGGAGATGCTACTTTTGTAACAGGATCATGAGTGAGGGTAAATGAGATATATCCAGCAAGCTGAGAAGCATTAGTTAATACTTGGTTAAATCCACCAGCTAGAGTTGTTGCATAAAATAATACAATGAATATTGCAAATGTCATAATAATTGACTGGATAAAGTCTGTTAAGGATGCCGCTAAAAAGCCTCCTGCTACTGTGTAGCTTATTATTACAATTGCAGAAACTATCATACAAGGCATGTATGGTAGTGAGAATAGAGACGAAAAGAGTTTTCCACATGCAGCAAAACCAGATGCTGTATAAGGAATAAAGAATACAATTATTATAACTGCAGCAACAACTGTAAGTATTTTATTCTCATCATGAAAGCGTTTTGAAAAGAATTGAGGTAGAGTAATAGAGCCTGTTACTTCTGTGTATCTTCTAAGTCTTCTAGCTGTTAATAACCAGTTGAAATATGTACCAATTCCAAGCCCAATAATTGTCCAGCCTACATCAGCAAGTCCTGAAAGATAAGCTACTCCTGGTAATCCCATTAATAAGTAACTTGACATATCAGAAGCTTCTGCACTCATTGCAGTTACAAATGGTCCTAGTTTTCTTCCTCCTAAATAGAAATCAGA
>JAQYFM010000048.1 GCA_028723145.1 Spirochaetales bacterium
TATCAAGGAAAGTGCAAAAGGTGCAATAAACAGTGGCTTCAGAGTTTCTATTTTATTAAGTTGTATAGGAGTAGTTAATATACCTAGATTTGAAAAAACAAAGGAAGATTTAAAAAAAAATAGGTGTAATGTTAAAGTGAATTAGGCAGTTTTCAATTAGCCTAGATGCTTGCAAAGACAACAGTAGCTATTAATCCTTTTATTTAGTTACTTAATCTCGAAAATACCTTAGGTCATTATTATGAAAGCATTTAGTTTTACACTAAAAAGCCTTTTACCTTTCTAAACAACTTTTAGATTTAAAAATAAATTGATTTTTAAAGTACCGTATCACTATAATTAGTAGACTATGTCTTCTATTATTCAGAACTCAAACCTTCAAAATGTATTAAATTGTGTATATAAAATGGAATCTCCTACTAGAGCTAGAATTGCTCAACGACTTGATTTAAGTCGTACAGCACTTACTTCTTTAGTAAATGAATTAGTTGAGTTAGATCTTCTAGTTGAGAAAGAAACAGAGGAACATAAAAATGGAAGACCTGGTGTTATTCTATCTCCAAACACTACTTCATGGTTTGCTTGTGGTGCTTCTTTTGATCAAAATACTTGGTCCTTTGTTATTCTAAATCTATTAGGAGAAGTAGTATATAGGCGGCAAGTTCAGATAGATCCAGATCCAATAAAAACTATTTCTAGTGATTATGCTGTATCTTGTCTTGTAGAGACTCTACCAAGTGTTTTACAGCATTGCCCAGGAAAATTATTACCTATGATAGGTATTGGAGTTCCAGGTTTTATTGATAAGGAACAAGGAATGATTGAATATGCATCAGACTTAGGCTGGAGAAATGTTAGAATTTCAAAAGCTGTTGAGGATGCTATTGGCTTGCCTGTTACTATTTTAAATAGACATATGACTTCGGGACTTGCTGAATCAAGGATAGGTGCAGGAATTCATACAAAGGATATGGTATACCTTGGAATAAGTACTGGTCTTATAGCATGTAACTTTTCTGATGGTGATTTCTTAATTGGGTCAAACTATAATTTGGGTGAGGTTGGACATACAATTATTGATCCATATGGAACTAGGTGCTCCTGTGGAAAAAAAGGATGCTTGCAAGCCGTAGCATCACAAACTGCATTGTGTAATAATATTAGAAGCCATTATGGTGATTCTTGGCCTTTCTCTTCTTTTACCCCTTCCTTAGAAGAGATATATGATATAGCAACTAATAATCCTGACTCTATATGTGCTAAAGAATTAAGCGTTACAATTAGGTATATAGGTATTCTTTGCTCTAATCTATTTAATTTATTTAATCCTGACAGAATTGTTATTGGTGGGCCTGTTTCTATCCTTTTTAAAGAAAGACTCTTAGATGAGCTTGAAAGTGTAATAGCTGAATTTGTTGTTCCACACCATTTTGAGAAATCAATGATTAGAACAAGCACATTACAAACATGGGGTAGCCCAATAGGTTCTGCCTTCTTAGTCCTAGATAATGCTCTTTCTTTGGTATCTAAAAATATTCAATAATTTTGATTGTGCTATAATTAATAGTTTTGGTTGATAAACTGTAATCCCTTTAAGATAATAATTCTTAACGGGTTTATTTATGATATCAGATATAAAAATAATAAATGCATCAATAAAAATTTCTTCACATACCAATAGAGTCCCTTTAAAGTTTGGACACGAAATAACTACAGTTAGTAAATATTGTAGAGCCTATATCTCAGTTCAAGATTTAGCTGGAAGAAGAGCTATTGGAATTGGCGAAACTCCAATTGCTGTAGCATGGACATGGCCATCAGACTTAAGTTTTTCTGAAAGAGAAGGAAGAATGGTAGAATTTTGTGAAATGCTCTGTGAGCGCTGGAACTCAATTTCCTATACTGGCCACCCAATGGAAATAGGCTACAGATTCATTCAAAATGAATTACATGAACTTCTAAAAAAGGAAAATGAATTACATTTAGGCATGGAAGAGATGCCTTATCTTTCTGCACTTGTATGTAATTCTCTATTTGATATAGCTATATATGATGCATTTGGTAATCTTAATAAAATTGGTGCTTTTGATTGTTTTACACCTCAATACATGAATCACGATTTAGCTTGGTATTATACAATTGATAAAGGGGATGAAAAACAAAAAGAAGAATATTTGAAGAAATTTAGAGGAAAATATCCATGTGATTATTTTGTAAAAAATATACCAAATACTTTACCTGTATGGCATCTAGTTGGTGGTACTGACCCACTTGAAGAGAGTGATTTGAAAGGTAATGAACCAAATGATGGTATTCCTGTTTTGTTAAGAGATTGGATAAATGAAGATGGATTAAATTGTTTAAAAATTAAGTTAAGAGGTAATGATGAACCTTGGGATTATGAAAGAATAGTAAAAGTTGGTCTTATAGCAAATGAAATGGGAGTAGAACATTTGACTGCTGACTTTAATTGTACAGTATATGATCCTGAATATGTAAATAGAATACTAGATAAGCTAAAAATAGAATATAAATCAATATGGGATAAAATATTATATATTGAACAGCCTTTTCCTTATGATATGGAAAAATATCCAATTGATGTGCATAGTTTATCACAAAGAAAATTGTTATTAATGGATGAGAGTGCTCACGATTGGCATTATGTAAAACTTGGTATTGATCTAGGCTGGACCGGTGTTGCATTGAAGACTTGCAAGACGATTACTGGTGCTGTACTAATGTTTTGTTTTGCTAAAGAATTCAATTTAGCAATAATGGTTCAAGATTTAACTAATCCTGGGTTAGCAATGATTCCTCACGCATCACTTGCAAGATATGTTGGGACTATTATGGGTATAGAATCAAATGGACCACAGTATTGTCCTAATGCATCAATAGCTGAAGCAAAAATTCATCCTGGATTATACAAACGTAGAAGCGGATGTATTGATTTAACTACTATTGGACCATATGGTTTTGGATATAGACTTGATGAGATTAATAGTTCTAAATCTGATTAAGTAAATGGAAATTGCTAAAAAATAACTGTAGCTTTTTAAATAGCTACAGTTAAATAGTTAAACTAAGTTCCCTGCACAAGCTTCGTCTATGTACATTTTAGCATCCTCATGTAGACGAAGAATAGAAGCAGGGCAGGTCTCTGAAATTTCACCTTTTAAGGTTTTAATTGTTGCCTCATGCTTTTTTTCTGTAGGTACGATACAGAATATATGATTGCTAGAAAAAAGCTTTGGTATAGTTAATGTTAAAGCTTCTTTAGGAACATCATCTATTGTTGCAAAGCATCCATCATGGACTTGCTGCATTCTACATGTTTCATCAAGCTTTACGATTTTAACACTCTTTTTATCTTTAAAATCTGCAACCCATGGATCATTAAAAGCTATGTGTCCATTTTCTCCTATGCCCATAAATGTAATATCTATATTTATGTTTTCTAATAGAGAAGCATATCTTTTATCTTCATCCTTTTTTGAACCATCTATTAAGTTTACACTTTTGAATGGGACCTTAGAAAAAATTGCATTTGAAAGAAAGTAGTTAAATGAGTTTTTATGCCCAATATTAAAACCAACATACTCATCCATATGGAATGCATTAATTCTATTCCACTCGATATTTCTTGTTACCAATTCTGCAAGAAAATCATTTTGTGATGGAGCTGCTGCAAAGACACAGTTAATCTCTGATTTATTTTTTAGTAACTTATTTATACATATTTCAGCATCATCTGCTGCTTTTTTGCCCATTTCTTCTCTTGTTGGAAAGATAAATAAATTAATATTATCAAATTTTTTTTCTATCATTTTTCCTCCAATATTTATAGATTAATAGGGGATTGTTTATTAAGTCAAGAAAATATTTATATATTAATAAAGAAAATATTTTTATTGAAAGATAAATAATCTGTAATATAATTGTATACAATATGTGTATACAAAATAATTTAGTATTATATTCCTATAATAAAATAAAAGAAATGATCTTCACATATAAGATAGCACCTGGTGAAGTGTTATCTGATTACACTTTAAGTGGAAAACTGAATATTAGTAGAACTCCAATTAGACAAGCCTTATTGATGCTATTATCTGATGGAATTGTTGAAAAAAGTAATTCGAGCTTTAATGTTGTAAAATTAGACAGAAACTTTTTAGATTCTCTTTATGAAGCAAGATTATGTTTAGAACCTTATATAATCAAACATAATGAAAATATTGATTTAGAGAAAGCTGAAGAATTAATTAAAAAAGAAGAGAACTATATTAAAGAACAAAACTATGTAAATGCGCTTGATATAGACTTAGAGTTTCACAATTTGCTATTTGCGACATACGATAATTCAATATTATCTGCTAGCTATAAAAGTATTTATTCAAGAATGAAGTTAGCTAATGTAATATCATTAGCTAGCGTAAATAAAAAAGCAGCTGACGAATATAAGCAGATAATAAGTTCTCTTAAAGTAGGTGACAAAGAAAAAGCATCAAGGTTGATTACTAAGTCGATTAATAAAGGATATACACAGAAAATAAAGGCTTTAGAGAAGTATGGAGCTTTAATTTTTGAAATGATTAGGGGGTACTATGAGAATAGCGATAAATAATGTATTTGCTGTATTAAAGGATAAGATAAGAAAATGCAATGTAATTATTGAAGATGGAATAATAAAAGAGCTATCAAATAGTATTGTTAGTGCTGATTGTATCTTAGATGGCGAAGGAAAATATTTATATCCTGGTGTTGTTGATCTTCATACGCATGGAAGTGGTGGTTTTGACT
>JAQYFM010000049.1 GCA_028723145.1 Spirochaetales bacterium
GACTACGCAAAATATAACCAGTAAAGTTTTCAGGTGTAGTTACATTAAATGAAACACTGTGTCCTGGGCCAAGAAGCTCTTTAACAAAATCAATATTATCATCATCTACTTTTGAAACTCCGGCAGAAAGGGAAACATCTAACGCTTGTGGTTTTACAAGTCCCATCTTTTGATAAACGTTATCAAGCTGACAGGAAGTTAAAATTAATACTGTTACTAAGATTATTAATATTTTATTCATTTTATTCTTCCAAAAATTTAAAAATTTCACTCCAGAATTCTTTATTTACTTCATCTTTACTAAACATTATTTCATGCTTAGAGCCTTTAATTTCTTTTATAGTACAAGTTTTACAAAGAGAAGAAAACTTAACTTGATCACTTTTTTTAACACTGTGATCAACTTCTGCTTGCAAAAGCAAAACAGGAATAGTTATTTTACCAGCTTGCTTCTTCATCTCTTTAGTTGCTTTTATTGATTGATAAACCCAATTCCAACAAGCACCATTACTTTTATATCTATCATTTTCTCTTTTAATTTTCTCAAAGTAATTATATCGTTCACGGCTCTTATCAGGGGAGGCTTCAAAGTTTCCATTATCATCAAAAGCATGGTGAGAAAAGACATAATCATAGGCTTTACCACATTTAATCATAAGACCAGAGAGCGCCTTAGCAAACCATTCAGGAAGTGGCCCCATATTTATTCCAATCATTGGAGAAGATAGAACACACTTATTAAATAATTGAGGTTCTTTCTCTATTACTCTAGTTGCTATTCCTCCCCCCATTGAATGACCAAAGAGGTATAGAGAACTATTGTTACTTTGCTTTTTGATAATATTTTTTGTAAAATCAATTACATCATCTGTATAGATATTAAAGTCATTAACACTTACCTTTGATAAATCTGCCTCAACCTCTTTATACCTTGTAGAAGAACCATGACCAAAGTGTTCGATCATGTAAACCTCAAAGCCCTGCATTAAAAAGGTATAAATAACTTCACTATATTTTACTATACCTTCAGTAAAGCCATGGAGAATTAATACACAACCTTTAGCATCCTCTTTAAAGAAGTGTTCATAATAAATCTGATGGTTATACCTTGATGTCATAAAGCCACTATCTTTAATTGATTCAAGATAGGGCCTTACACTTTTTTCTATTGTATTTTCATAGTCTTTTTCTTTAATTAACACTAAATCATTATTCATAATAAAATAATATTAATTAAGAAAATCATTATCAATGCAAAATCCATTTATCTAAAACATTAATTAATGTTTTTATATCAAATGGTTTTGCGATATGCTCATTCATACCAACTGTCTTTGCAGCATTTACATCCTCAGCAAAGGCATTTGCTGTTACAGCTATTATTGGGATATTTTTACAATAATTTCTACCCATAGCCCTAATTGCACGAGTTGCATCATATCCATTCATCTTAGGCATCTGGATATCCATAAAGATTATGTCATAGTATCCATCTTCATGTTCAACAAGCATATCAACAGCTTCGATACCATCCTCTGCCCAATCAACATCAAGACCTGTCATTGTAAGAAGTTCTTCAGCAATTTCTTTATTAAGCTCGTTATCTTCAACAAGCAACACCCTTTTACCTTTAAAATTTCGGTTTGTTAAAGACTCTATACTACTTAAATCACCTTGATCTTCATTACTACTTGTTATAGCTGTAAATGTTCTAATTAACCTAGATCTAAATAATGGCTTACTAATAAATGCATTTGCTCCAGCTGCTCTAGCCTCCTGCTCGATACCAGACCAATCGTAAGCAGAGATTATGATAATTGGAACATCATTTCCTACAGCCTGTCTTATTGCTCTAGTTGTAGCAATTCCATCCATATCAGGCATCTTCCAATCGACAATACAAGCATAGTAATCATCATGCATTAAATGATGTTCTACTACTTTAACAATTGCATCGGCCCCTGTAGTTACCCCATCTGTTTTCATGCCAATATCCTCGAGCATTGAAGTACATGAGTTAAGAGATATTTCATCGTCATCAGCTACTAAAACATTTAAGTTAACAAATCTTTCATATAGCTCTTCTTTGGTCTCCTGCAACCTTAGATACATTGTAACAGTAAATCTTGAACCCTTATTTAGCTCACTTTCAACTTTGATATCACCACCCATCATTCTTACGATATTTCTGCTTATCGGCATTCCGAGACCAGTACCTTGGATTTTTGACACTCTTCCATCTTCAGATCTTACAAATGGATCAAAGACTTTATCAATAAAATCACTACTAATACCAATACCGTTATCTTCAAAGATAAACTCAAAGCAAGCAACCTTTGC
>JAQYFM010000050.1 GCA_028723145.1 Spirochaetales bacterium
TATACTTGTTCTATTTCTAAGCTTTCCTCATCAAATGTATGACTAATTAATAGCCCTGTATCTGCTAGATATATTTTCATTGATGAGTTATCACGATTAAGTTTAAGACCAATGTTAGGAGCAGTTGAATTGTAGCAAGTATTAATAATCATGGAGTCATCTAAATAGAGAAAAGATTTTTCATATTCTCTAAATCTTGCACTACGACCTAAAGATGATAATGTAAAACGCTTTTCATGTTTTTGAAGCTGAGATGGTATTTCATCAAATATACTAGTTACCTTTCTATCATATCCTATAGCATGCTTACTAATATCATTACGGTATAAAGTAAGGATATTTCTTTTAATTTGATCAACATTCTCTAAATCATCAGTTTGAACATATTCAGAAACAGCTTGAGGCATACCTCCAATAATAAGATATTGTCTAAAACAGTTCATAGCTTTTCGATGTAGTACTTGTCCCATTGGTTTTTTATTATCAAAATTTTCTCTAACTATTTCCATTAAGGATTCATTTCCTGTAGCCCAAAGAAATTCTTCAAAGTCCATAGGATACATCTTTATATGGCGTTCTTCTGATGGAATAAGGATGTCTTTTACATTTTCTTTAATTGATATTAATGATCCGGTTTCAAGGTATGAATACCTTCCATCTTTAACAAGATATTTTATAGCTGCTCTTGCTCTTGGATAGAACTGTATTTCATCGAAAATAATTAGAGAGTTGTGCTCATATAATTTAGTTCCATAGATTGCAGAAAGATATTTAAAGAATGTATCTAAGTCGTTTAAGTAATTTTCAAATAAATCTTTAACATCATTACCTGCTTGGAAGAAATCGATTAAAATATATGACTTATATTCATTTGCACCAAACTTCTCTGCTATGTAGCTTTTTCCTACACGTCTAGCTCCATCAATTAAAAGAGCTGTTCTATGAGATTCCTTTTCCTTCCATTTTAATAATTCATTATAAATCTTTCTTTTCATATATCCTCACGAAAACAAGATTATTAAATTGCTTAATTCCCACGAAAACAAGATTAATTATATATTAACATAAAGTGATGTTAAAATATAGTTAATTCTAATAATAAAAGTAATTATTACATCTTATACACTAAATATATACTAATAAGAACTTGTTTTTTTATCACGAAAACAAGATTATTAGAGTGGTAAATCCACACGAAAACAAGATTATCAAAGTACTTAAATCCCATGAAAACAAGATTATTGTAAAATTGTTGTGAATTCTTAAAGTAAATCCATATTTTTTATTTATTTTATGTTTTTATATTTTCTATATGAAATTAGATTTTTTTTATTCTGCGTTAATGATGGCAGTAGGAGGAATACTAATTTACCTTGCCATCAAGAAGAAAATGGAACCAACTCTATTACTTCCTATGGGGTTTGGGGCAATTTTGGTTAACATTCCAGGAAGTATGATCGCATCAAGTGA
This sequence comes from Spirochaetales bacterium, assembly GCA_028723145.1. Taxonomy (GTDB): domain Bacteria; phylum Spirochaetota; class Spirochaetia; order Sphaerochaetales; family Sphaerochaetaceae; genus Bullifex. The sequence goes on from JAQYFM010000050.1 coordinate 1,471, forward strand.
AGCTCATGGAATACTAGCATGGCTATATGAAATAGGAATTAATAATGCAGAGGTATTTCCTCTCTTACTTTTCATTGGAATTGGTGCCATGATTGACTTTGGACCATTGCTATCTAAGCCATGGTTAATATTCATTGGAGCTGCAGGACAGGGTGGTATTTTCATAACCATGATAATTGCATCTCTATTTTTCCCTATTAATGATGCTGCAAGCATTGGAATTATTGGTGCTGCTGATGGTCCTACTGCTATTTTAGTTAGTATGAGATTACACTCTTCTTTTATCGCTCCAATCCTAATCGTTGCATATTGCTATATGGCTCTAGTTCCAATAATACAACCAATTGTCCTAAGGCTAGTAACAACTCAAAAGGAACGTGAAATTGAGATGCATTACAAGCCGAATGGGGTATCACAAACAACACGTATCTTATTTCCAATTATTGTAACAGTAGTCTCTGGATTAATTGCTCCAGACTCAATTAGTCTTGTTGGCATGTTAATGTTTGGAAATCTTATTAGAGAGTGTAAGGTTTTAGGCTCTCTTCAAAGAGCTGCTGAAAATATTCTTTCACCTTTAATTACCCGACTGTTAGGGTTAGCCATAGCTCCTAAAATGTCAGGTGCAGAGCTACTAAGGTGGGAGTCTTTAATGATAATTTCTTTTGGACTTCTAGCTTTTACCTTTGACACTATTTGTGGAGTATTATTTATTAAGGTTGCAAATCTCTTTTTAAAGCAAAAGGTAAATCCATTAATTGGAGGTGCTGGAATATCGAGTTTTCCAATGTCATCAAGAGTAGTACAAAGTGAGGGGTTAAAAGCTAATAAACAAAACCATCTTCTACCATTTGCACTGGGAGCTAATGTTTCAGGACAAATTGCAAGTGTAATAGCTGGTGGACTTATTCTTCGATTCTTTTCTTAAAGGAGTAATTAGTTATGCTAGAAAATTTTTTATACACCTTAAAACTCGGATTATTATCATATTTGTTACAAATTAACCGCCGAGAAAGCCCACGTGCCTTGGCCGTGGGATAAAAGGCGGTAATGCGTAATGCCATAAAATGTGCTATAATGATGTCATGCGGACACTGACAGTAAAACTGTATGGCAGCGATGACTTCGGATACCTTAGTGATATGATAAATATCGCCGGGATCATATACAACACGGCACTGACAATCATAGAGGACC
>JAQYFM010000051.1 GCA_028723145.1 Spirochaetales bacterium
TGTCCAGCCTACATCAGCAAGTCCTGAAAGATAAGCTACTCCTGGTAATCCCATTAATAAGTAACTTGACATATCAGAAGCTTCTGCACTCATTGCAGTTACAAATGGTCCTAGTTTTCTTCCTCCTAAATAGAAATCAGAGGAGGAGGAATTCTTCTTAGCGCATATAAAGCCTATTAATAACATTCCAGCTAAATATAAAAGTATAGTTAGAAGAATAAAGACTGTTGATATTGCCATTATTGTTTCTCCTTTTACTACTATGTGATTAATTGTGATACAATACAAAGATGGGTAACTTTTATCAATAATTGAAGATATATTTGTAAAAAACTTGTAGTGTTCTTATTTTCTTTCAATTATGAGATTTTGTAGAAAAATCCATTTTATATTACTATAATTACTAATAATTGGAGAAAACAATGAAGAGAAAAAGCATATTAATTACTACAATAATAATACTTACTATTATTGTAGCTTCGTTTTTTGTTTTTTCACTTTATTCTCACAAAAACAAAGAGGATGAACACATTGTAATTGAAATGTGGACCCATGAGGATGATAACAGAGCAAAGCTAGAGGACCGATATGCAAAGGAATTTATGCAAACTCATCCTAATGTTGAAATTAATATTACAAGACAATCATCTACAAAATTAATTGAGTTAATTCAAACAGCATTTGCAGCAGGTGAGGGGCCTACAATATTTAATCTTTCAATTAATGATGAATATCCATTAATTGCAACAGGACGTGTTGCTCCCCTTGATTACAAAGCTGCGGGCTATAAGGATGCCGAAGATGTAATTGATAAGTATATAGATAATATCCTTGATCCTGTTACGTATAATGGTGAAATATATGGTCTTCCTCTTGAATTGACTAACTGGTGTATTTTTATCAATAAAAAAGTGTTTAGAGATGCAGGCTTAGATCCTGAAACAGATTATCCCAAGACCTGGGAAGATATGGTTGAGCTTTCTAAAAAGATTGTAATAAGAGATGGAAACATCTTAGTTAGAAGAGGTTTTGATTTTAGATACCCTTACTTTTTAGAAGCAATGGTTCCAATGGTTGAACAACTTGGAGGTAAATTAATCTCTGATGATGGAAAGGAAGCGATTGTTGGCGAAGAAGCTTGGATTAAGTGGCTAACATTTATGCAGGAATGGGGACCAAATGGACTTAATTTAGGTTCTCCTACATATAAAAATGCTCGTTCTTTATTTAATTTTGATAACAATGATATTGCGATGGCTCAAACAGGACTTTATCAAGAAGCTAGATTAAAAAAGGATAATCCTGAATTCTATGAAAGTGGTGAGTGGATGGTCGTTCCATATCCTGTATTTGAGGATGCAGTTAACGATGTTGCTTCTTGCTTCTATGGTCACTACTATATGGTAAATGCAGATGAGGATAAAAAGGTACAATCATTAGCATGGGAATTTATTTCCTACATGTTATCTCATGGAGAAGATTATCTTGATGAAGTGTGTATCATCCAGCCAACAAAAGAACTCTTTAACAGTGAGGCCTTCAAATCAAAACCATATGCTGAAGTCTTTGCTAATGATTTTAATCGTGGTCACATTGTATATTACGGAGAAGCCTCCTTTAATATTCAATCCTTAATTAGGAGTGCTGTTGGCTCTGTAATGCTACAAGGTGAAACTCCAAGAAATGCATATCTCAAGTTAAAGAGTGCTGTACAAGAAGTAATTGATGAAAAAAAGAGACCTAGTAATTATAATTGATCTCTAAATTGAGTTGGTGTCATACCAAAGTAGCGCTTGAAAATTTTTGCAAAGTACCCTGGATTTTGGAATCCACACTTTGGTGCTATTTCAGAGATATTTACACCTCCTTCCTTCATCATATCAATAGCCATATTAAGTCTATAGCCATTTAAGTACTGTAAGAAGTTAATTCCAGTTACTTCTTTAAAAAGAGTAGAAAGATGGTTTTCTGATAGCCTAATATACTCTGCTGCATCTGCAAGACCAATTGGCTTTTCATAGTTTTCTTTAATATATGCGACAATGCAACTAATTTGATGGTTATGAAATCCTGTTGGAAGATTAATTCTAAAAGCACCGTCTTCTTGCTTTTCACTTTTATGTTCTTCTCTAATTTTATCAGCAAGGGTGCTACAAACCTTTAATAACTCCTCGTCGTCAACTGGTTTTTCTAAATAGTCATATACTCCAAGTTGAATAGCCTTTCTTGTGTATTCAAAATCTGTATAACCAGACAAAACTAACACATTTTGATCGAGGAGTGGACATTTAGAGACCATAGTAAGTCCGTCCTGAAGAGGCAGTCTGATATCTGTAATAACAATATCAGGGTTATATTCTTTTATTATTTTTTCTCCCATTACTCCGTCTTCTGCTGTGGCAACTACACTTACTCCAATAGACGCCCAGTCGACAGTAGTAACGAGTTCTTCAAGTATTAATTTCTCGTCCTCTACAATTACAAGACTAAGTGTTTCCATTTTGTTCCTCCTCAATAGGTGTTGTAATATACACTGCAAAGCCTTTATTTTGACCGGTATCAACTAGAAATGAAAAATTATTTCCATATCTGAGCTGAAGCCTTCTATATATGTTGTATATCCCTACATGACTACTATCTTTAAGCAATTCCATATTGCTAAACATTTCAGGATTATTCATTCCACAACCATCATCTTTGATAGTTATATATAATTTATTTAAAACTATTTTTATATCAATTTCAATTGTAACACCCCCCATTCCAGGCTCAAGACCGTGGACAACAGCATTCTCAACTAATGGCTGTATTACAAGTTTTGGTGTAATTATTTTATCAAGAGGAGTATCGTGAGTATTGATTACATAGTTTAAGCGTTCGCTAAAACGAATTTTTTGAATACTTAAATAACTTTTAGTTAACTCTATTGATTCTGATAATAGACAAGTAGAGGAGTGGTTCTTTAATGAAGAACGAAGTAGTTTACCTAGCTGAAGTGAAATAGTATAAATTTCAGTTTCATTATGAAGCTTAGCTAAAGCTTTAATTGTATTTAAGGTATTAAAGATAAAGTGAGGATTAAGTTGGCTTTCTAATGCCTTCCTTTCTGCCTCTGCCGCTTTAGCTTCCTCTTCACTTTTACTCTGAATTAAGTAGATAATCTTGGTGATCATTGTATTAAAAGAGGCTGCAAGTTCATCGAATTCAGTGATTCCTGTTTCATCAAGATAGATATTTAAATTTCCTTCCTCAACATATTTCATGTTTTTTATCATGTTATTTATTCGTTTAGACATTGAGTGAGAAAAGATAAATGATAATATAATCGATACAAGAGTTCCTAAAAAAAGAGCTATTGTAATCGATGTAAATAATCGTTCAGAATTGCCTTTGAAAATTGAAGTATCGATATAACCAACGATAGAAAATAAGCCAGAAGGGAAGTGGTAATAATACTTTTGAATTGAATCATCTCTTAAAAATGGGAATTTATCGAAGCTTCCATACATATTAGGGTGGTTTAATGAAAAGGCTGAGTACAAGGTGTTATCAACTAAAATAACATCTTTAAAGATACTTCCATTAGTTAATTCAGGTATTACCGCATCTGTATAAACATCTACGATAACATAGCCTATTAATTCATCATTTTCAGAAAAAATATTTCTTAAAATAGAAAAAAGAATCTGTTCATCATTTTCATTTACTCTATGGTCTCCAATAAAAAATAGTGAGGTTCTCCCTAAATCTCTTCTTGTGGAGGCTTCAGCAATAATGTTTTTTCTATTCCATTCATTAGTTTGGAATCTAGTATCATATTCAGATGGAAAAATTCCCGATGAAAGACGACACTTTCCTGATAGCGATACAATATGAGCGTCACAGTTTTTATTATCAGAGTTTAACATGAGATAAATTGAATTATAAATTTGAGACGATTCACTATCTTCTAAAACATCATCTAAGAGTGCATTAATTACATTTTCATCTGTACTAATAGTATAGGCAATGTGTCTATACTCCTCCATTTTCTTTTCAATTAGAGTTCCATCTGATTTAATTAAAATCTTTGCCTGTTGCTCTAATGCACCATAAACACCCTTAGAGGTATAGTAATTATAAAACATTAGAAATATGAAAATAGGAATGAACATAATAATAATAAAGTATATTAATAGTCTTCCTGATATTTTTGTTGAGTGTCTGTGCATGAGACTATCATACCACAACCAATTGCATAATAAGGATATTTTTAATAATCTATTTTTCTGTTAGGAGGATTCTATGGAAAGTATCACAAAAAAATATGTTTCATCCCATTTAAATGACTTTACCCCTGAAATGGTAATGTACCTCTCTCAGCTAGAGTTAGTTGCCTCAAGAGATAAAGATATTGCAAGACTAATTGTTAAAGAACTTGAAGATCAGAGAGAAAATGATCTAAAGCTTATTGCAAGCGAAAATTTCTCATCTCTTGCGGTTCAAGCCGCTATGGGAAATCTTTTGACCGATAAATATAGTGAAGGTTTTCCTTTCCATAGATTCTATGCAGGTTGTCAAAATGTCGATGAAATTGAATCGATTGCATGTGAAAAGGCGAAAAAGCTATTTGGTGCAGAACATGCTTATGTGCAACCACACTCTGGTGCAGATGCAAACCTTTGTGCATATTGGGCAATATTAAATCAAAGAGTAATGGTTCCTACTCTTGAGGAAATGGGTGTTGAAAATGTAAATCATATGACCCGTGATGATTGGAACAAAATTAGAACAGCTCTACATAACCAAAGATTACTTGGCCTTGATTATTACTCAGGTGGCCACTTAACTCATGGTTATAGACAAAATATTTCAGCTCAGCTCTTTGACGCTTACTCTTATACAGTTAATAAAGAAACTAATTTATTAGACTATGAAGAAATTGAAAAAATGGCTCAAGAAGTTAAGCCATTAATCTTGCTCGCTGGATATTCAGCTTATCCAAGAAAGATAAACTTTAAAACTCTAAGTGAAATTGCTCACTCTGTAGGTGCTGTTTTTATGGTTGATATGGCTCACTTTGCTGGTCTTGTTGCGGGAGGAGTTTTTACAGGTGAATACTCACCGTTCCCTTGGGCTGATGTAGTTACTACAACAACACATAAAACACTTCGTGGACCACGTGGTGGTATGATTTTATGTAAAGAAGAGTTTGCTGAATCTGTAGATAAGGGTTGCCCACTTGTAATTGGAGGACCTCTTCCTCACGTTATGGCTGCCAAAGCAATTTGTTTTGAAGAGGCATTAAGCGACTCATATAAAGATTATGCTAATCAAATTGTTAAGAACTCTCAGGCTTTAGCAAAGGCTTTTATTGATGAAGGTGCAACAGTTTTAACAGGTGGAAGTGATAACCACTTAATGCTTTTGGATGTAAGTCCTTTTGGGTTAAATGGTCGAATGAGTGAAACTCTACTTAGAGAGTGTGGAATTACACTTAATAGAAATGCTCTTCCTTTTGATAAAAATGGTCCTTGGTATACTTCTGGATTACGTATTGGAACTCCTGCAGTTACCACATTAAATATGAAAGAAGAAGAGATGAAGGAAATTGCATCAATTATCATAAAGGTGTTAAAGAATGCACATCCTGTAAAGCTAACAAAAGGAGAGAAGGCGGGTACGCTGAGCAAAAATAAAGCAAAATGCCCACCTGAAATAATGGCAGAGGCAAAGGAAAGAGTTAATAAACTTTTGAAAAAGTTTGTACTCTATCCTGAGTTGGATTTAGAATTCTTGAAAGAACAATTTAATTAATTTTTTACAAGCTGCTCTAATCGGGCAGCTTTAATTATGTTGCGATTTGTTGCAATTCTTTGTTGACTTATCATCAAAGTAAGGTACAATGAAATTAGATAAACCAAATGGAGGCTTATTATGGCTGATAAAATGCGTCCAGTTCCTTTCCTTAATCTTCTAGAAAGGATCGTCGGTGAGTACAGAAATGAAGGTTCTGTTTTCTCTATTCATGAAAGTGAGTTTTATAAAAGTAAAAAAGATAAGAGTGTAAAAGTATTCACTCAAGAGTGTGTAACTCCATTAGGCCCTGCAGCAGGTCCTCATACTCAGCTTGCACAAAATATTATTGCTGCATACCTTACAGGTGCAAGATTTATCGAGCTTAAAACAGTTCAAATTATGGATACTCTTGAGATTGCAAAGCCTTGTATCGATGCACGTGATGAAGGTTATAACGTTGAGTGGTCAACAGAATATACTCTACCAAAAGCTTATGATGAATATCTAAAAGCCTGGATTTTATTACACGTTATTGAAACCCTTATGCAAGGTGGCAAGTTTGATCATCCTTCTTTTATTTTCAACATGAGTGTTGGATATAATCTTGAGGGAATTAAAACTGAAAGAATGCAGAAGTTCATTAACTCAATGCTTGATGCAGATGTTGATGGAAGATTTGATACATATATTTCTGATCTTAAAAAGGTTTTAGAGCCAGGTTATTTCGATGGTACTCCTTGGGAAGGCTTAGAGAGTAAAGTAATCGAAATGCTTCCAAAAATTAGTAAAAGGATTAGCCCATCTGTCACTATTTCTACAATGCACGGCTGTCCTCCAAAGGAAATTGAAGCAATTTGCACATATATGCTTAGTGAAAAGCATATTGATACATTTGTAAAATTAAATCCTACTCTTTTAGGTTTTGATGAAGTAAGAAAGATTCTTGATGATCTTGGATACACATATGTTGGACTCAAGAGAGAGAGTTTTGAGCATGATTTACAGTATCCAGATGCAGTTAGTATGCTTACTCGCTTGATTGCCTTAGCTAAGAAAGAAGGTAAGGGTTTTGGTGTTAAGCTTACTAATACTCTTGGCTCTGTTAATGACCAAGGTGTTCTTCCTGGTGAAGAGATGTATATGTCTGGTAGAACTCTTCTACCTATCTCAACTAGTGTTGCACTTCGCTTGAGTAAGGAATTTGATGGAAAACTACCTATTTCATACTCCGGTGGTGCAAATGCATTAACAGTTAAAGACTTATTTGAAGCAGGTATTCATCCAATTACTTTAGCTACAGATATGCTTAAGCCAGGTGGATACAATAAGATGAACCAGCTTTGTGAAATCGTAAATGATAGTAACGGTTGGTCTATGGATAGTATTGATATTGAAAAGCTTAGTGCTTTAAATGCCAAGGCTAGAGATAGAAAGAACTATATTAGTAAGGATTTCAGAGGTACTAATAAGGCTAAAGATAATACTCCTCTACCATTAACTGACTGTTATGTATCTCCATGTGTTAGTGCATGTCCAATTCATCAGGATATTCCTGAATATATTCAGCTCATGGGTGAAGGTAAGGTTGCTGAGGCACTTGCAGTTATCCTAGATAAGAATGCTTTACCAAATATTACAGGTTGGATTTGTGATCATCAGTGTCAGAACCACTGTACAAGACTTGACTATGAAGGTCCTGTAAAAATTAGAGAGATGAAGAGACTTGCTGCTCTTGAAGGCCTTGATGAGTATCTAAATGAGATTTGGGTTAAGCCTAGTGATCCAGCTGATGTTAAAGCTGCAGTAGTTGGTGCAGGTCCTGCAGGTTTATCAGCAGCTCTATTCTTAGCAAGAGCAGGCTTTAAGACTGAAATCTTTGAAAGAGAAAAGAGTGCAGGTGGTGTTGTATCTAACATTATTCCTGAATTCAGAATTCCTCGTGAAGTCGTTGAAAGAGATGTTAACTTCATCTTAAGCCATGGTGTTGATATCACATATGGTGTAAAACCTGAGGATGTTAAGGTCGATACACTTAAGAAAGCAGGTTTTGATTATATCTTCTATGCACTTGGTGCAGAAAAAGAAAATAAGATTAAACTCGAGGGTGAGGGTAATGTAGTTGATGCAATTACCTTCCTTGGTCATGAAAAGAAAGGAACAGGTCTTGATATCGGCTCTGATGTTATCGTAGTTGGTGGTGGTAATACAGCTATGGATGCTGCTAGAGCAGCTATAAGAAAGGGTGCTAAGGTAACTGTAGTTTATAGAAGAAGCTTTGCTGAAATGCCAGCTGATAGAGAAGAATATGAAGCAGCTTTACTTGATGGCGTTAACTTTGCTTTCCTTACAAATCCTAAGAAGATTGAAAACGGAGTATTAACACTCTCTGTAATGAAGCTCGGTGAAAAAGATAAGTCTGGTAGAAGAAGACCTGAGGAAACAGGTGAGGTTATTACTCTTAATTGTTCTACTATTGTTACAGCTACAGGTAATAAGCCTGATACGGATATGTTTACTTCTCTTGGCGTTGCTGTAGAAGATGGTTACCCAACAGATAGTGAAGGTGTATATGTTGTAGGTGATGCATTAACAGGACCTACTACAGTTGTACGTTGTATTGCTTCTGCTCGTGATGCTGTTGATAGAGCAATTGATGATGTTATTGCAAAACTTGAAGATGAAGACGAACATGATGACGATTGTGATTGTGGATGTCATGACCATGATGACGAGTGTGATTGTGGTTGCCATGACCATGATGACGAGTGTGATTGTGGTTGCCACGATCATGACCACGATGATGATTGCGACTGTGGTTGCCATGATCATGAGGACGAAGAGTTATCTGATGAAGAGCTTGAGAAGGCTGAAAATGAGTTCTTTGAATCAATCAGACAGCGTAAATCAAGAATTCTTCAATCCTGCGATAAGTGTTCATCAAAGGACTTTATGAAGAGAGAAGCTTGTCGTTGTGTTGAGTGTTCATACCTTTGTAACAAGTGTGTTGAAGTATGTCCTAACCGTGCCAATATGGCTATCGATTTAAGAGATACAGGATTATTTGATGATCCATTCCAAATTCTCCATATCGATGCTTATTGTAACGAATGTGGTAACTGTGCAACATTCTGTCCTCACGATGGTGGTCCATATCTTAAGAAGTTTACCCTTTTCTCAAGAAAGGATGACTTTGAAAATAGTACTAACTCTGGCTTCTGGATTTTCGCAGAAAAGATTGTTGCAAGAGTTGATGGTAAGATAATTGAAGGTAAGGTCTTTGATGACCATGCAGAGATTGATCTTGATGAAAAGCTTTTAGCTATCATCGATAAAGTTATCACTAGATATCCATATTTACTAAATAGTGTGGAGGAATGATATGTCTATTTTAATTAAAAATGTCAGAGTAATGCAAACAGAGGCTCCTTTTGATGTAAAGGAGAACATGGATGTATTTGTTGATGATGGTTTTATTAAGATGGTTGGCGCAAATCTTGCGCCAAACGCTGATAAAGTCATTGATGGACGTGGTAAGACTTTAATTCCTGGTAATGTATGCTCACATCACCACTACTATTCAGGTCTTTCAAGAGGTATGTTAATTTCTGCAGGCCCTCAGACAGATTTTATCCAGGTATTAAAAGAATGGTGGTGGCGCTTAGATCGCGGGCTTGATGAAGAAGCTTGTTACTACTCATCATTAATCTGTTCAATGGATGCAATTAAAGCAGGTACAACCTGTGCAATTGACCACCATGCATCACCTTCTTACATTAAGGGATCACTTTCAACTATTGCAAAAGGTATGGAAGAGGTTGGTCTACGAGGTTCTACTTGTTACGAAATTACAGATCGTAATGGTGGAATGGATGAAGTAAAGGCTGGTGTTGAAGAAAATATTCGCTTTGCAAAAGAAGTTGATGCAAAGAAAAAGAATGGTAAGGTCCTTGTTGAATCCATGATTGGTGGTCATGCTCCATTTACTATTCCAGATGAAGGCTTAGCAATGATGAGCCAGGCTATGAAGGAAACAGGTCGAGGTATGCATCTTCATGTAGCTGAAGATAAATACGATGTAGTATGGTCACACCATATGCACAATGAGGATATTATCGACCGCCTCGATCGTTTTGGCCTTTTAACAGATAATACACTTCTTGTTCATGGACTACACCTTTCTGAAAAAGAAATAAGAACTATTAATGAAAGGAATTGTTTCTTTGCTCATAACGGTAGAAGTAACATGAATAACCATGTTGGATATTGTAAAAACCTTCCAATTATTAAAAACCTTGTAATTGGTACAGATGGTTGCGGTGGAAATATGTTTGAGGAATTAAAAATTGCATTCTTCAAGCATAAAGATGAAGGACTTCCTTTCTGGCCAGCTGAGTTTGTAAATGCTCTCAATCGTGGTAACAGATTAGTTGAAAAGAGCTTTAATGATGGAAGAAAGTGGGGACGTGTTGAAGAAGGCTATACAGCTGACTTAACTTTACTTGATTATTCTGCTCCAACACCAATTGTAAGTGCAAATGCTGCTGGTCACTTCGTTTGGGGTATGAGCTCTAATAGTGTTAACTCTGTTATCGTCGATGGCAAGCTAATACTCGATAATAGATCTTTTGTTAATCTAGATGAAGAGAAGATCTATGCTGAAGCACGTCGTGTTGCACAACGTGTCTGGAATACAGTTGATAAGATAAAACCATAATAAATACTTTATCTTTATACTTAGTTTCTAGAAAAATTGTTTTTTATCTCCTTATTGACCACCGTTTTTAATAGTTCGGTGGTTTTTCTTTTAATTATCAGGTGTCAGATGTTATGTAATATGTATGTAATAAGTGTGATAAAATATGTAAAAAGTAACATTAAAAATGTAATAAGTTTGTTAAAGTGTCATAAGTTTGACTAAAAATTAGCTAAAATAACCTATTTTTAAACTTTTTTTAAAATTTTTCTTAAATTTGTTGACATAAGTCATAAAGATGGATTATATTAAGGATGTAAACAACGAAATAAAAAACAGAAAGGGATTTAAAGAATTATGAAAAAGTTTTTAGCAGTTTTATTAGTAGCTCTCGTAGCAGTAACAGCAGTATTTGCAGCAGATGCAACAATTACATTAAAGAATACAGTAGCAGGTACACTACCAGCTGTCACAGTTAAATATGGTTCAGAAGAAAATCTTTTAGCAGCTGTTTCTACTAAGGATGATGTTGTAGGTAACTTAAACGAAGTAGGTGGAACAAGATATTTTGCTGTTGAATTAGTTGGTAACTGGGCTAATGATAAGAATTGGGACATTACAATTGAGACAGAGCCATTTATGCTTTATGATGCTAATTTTACAAATAAATTAACACCAAATAACGGTAGTTATAAAGTTCCAACAACTTTTACAATGACAGGTACTGATTATAAAGTAGGTGAAAAAACATTAGCAACATCTTCTTATGCAGATGGTAAATTATCAGTAGGTTATAAAGAGTATTCAAATATCTCTACTGCAAAAGTAGTTGCAAGAGGTACATTAACTTGGGATAAAGTTGCTGACTTAGTAGCAGGTAACTATAAATCAGATGTAAAAATTACAGTTTCTGATAAATAATTAAATGATATAGTTGATAGGAAAGAGCCTCCATTGAGAGGTTCTTTATTATTAAATCATTATCCGAAGATATTATGCTGAGCACTCTTTTATTACTAATTACATTAGTAGTAAAGAGTGTTTTTTATATCCTGGATAGAAAGTTTTAGTATCACTTAATCTTGAAATTGGGATGAATAAGATAATCAAATTGTTAATTTTTTTTACGACGCATTTTGATTATCTTATTATTAACAAATGTTTATCAATCTTGTTGGATTATATTTAGATGCTAAATCAAAAAAAAATATTATTTTAATAATATATACTTGATTTCTAATCTGGATAACTAAAAAAACTCTTTATTTTGATAATACCTATATGATAATAAATTTCACTTTGATCTTTGTTTGATTATAAATGGCTTATTTAGTAAGGAATTATTTTTTTTGTAATGTGGTTAATTGTAGAAATACTAATGCTTAGGAATTAAGTGAGTTTTGTATATTAGGTATTACATGTACCTGTAGTGAAACAATACAGCGTTATGCTTGGAGGAATAAACTAGTATAAGTCACTATTTTTTTTGTCATAAGTTTTTGTGATTTTTTTGCTTATTATTATATTTAAATAAGTTATGACATTATTAAATTTTTATAATATAAAGAATTAATAAAATTTGTATATTTATAATAAAAAAATATAATAAAACAATTGACATAAGAGTTGTTTTAATATATATTATAACCATAAAGACATTGCACATAGTCTATAGGGGAAAATGATGAAAAAGATAATTGTAAGTTTATTAATGGTTTTGGTTGCTTGTTCTGCTTTGTTTGCAGCAAGTGATAGTAACATTGTTTCACTTAAAAATACTGTTGCTGCTCATCAACAGATATTAATTAAATATGGTGATGATATTGTTGATGGAAATGATAATCCTTTTTTAGTTGATCTTAAATCTGGTAGTGCTAAGAAGATTTCATTAGTATGGACTGGAAATACTGATAATTCAGAAAAACAAGAAGGTTTTAACCTTGCATTTGCAGCTTTGGGATTTAAAAACTCTAACGCTACAGTAGAAGAAGAATATGTAAGAGTTACACTTGAAGGTTTACCATCAACTAATACTGATTTCGAAATAAAAGATAATAAAGGTAATAAAGTTGGTAGTGGTTCAAAAGCTGCTGCTGACGTCCATGCGGTTGTTAAGTATACACCAGAAAAGAACACCTATGGTACCTATACAATTGCAGAATTTACTCCTAAGTGGAATGGTGGTTACAATTGGACTGCTGGTGAATACAGTTGCGATATTGAAGTATACATTAGTGCTTTATAATAATTTATCAAGATTTTAATGGAGGGGAGCCGTTTGGCTCCTTTTTTTTATATATACTGTACATTGTTGTAATTTGTTGCAAAATAATTTTGCAAATCTGAGTCCCTGTAGTATAATTAACTTGAAGTATATTTATTAATAATTTCTTATAGTTAATATACTTCCATTATTTTTAAACTAATATAATGGTTGACGGAGGCTACATGTCAGTTACTCACATTGATGATAAGATCAAGAGAGTTGATGCTATTGAGAAAGCTAGAGGTGAAGCAAAGTATCTATCTGATCTTAAGTTCGATTCTATGTTGTATTCCCGTCTCATTCGTTCCACAATTGCAAGGGGAAGGATTGAGGAAATAAAGGTGCCATCTCTTCCTGAGGGCTATTACTTTATCAGCGCAAAAGATATTCCTGAAAATGGTAAGAATGCTCTTAAGATGATAGCTGATGACTGGAGATGTTTTGCTGAAGGTGATGTAAAGTACGTCGGTGAGACAATTGGTATTTTAGTTGGCTCTGATAGAGGTGTGCTTGATAAACTTTACAATGAGTTTGAAGTTAAATACTTAGAGGAAGCTCCTGTAATTTCAATCGATGACGCTATTAATAATAATGTAGAACCACTTTGTGGTGAGAACAATGTAATGTGTTCTCTTGTTAGTGATAAGGGTGGTGATATTAATGATGCACTTAGTAAGGCTTCTGAGATAATTGAAGAGACTATTGAAACTGGATTCCAAGAGCACGTTCATCTAGAGACAAATGGCGCTGTTGCTACAATAGAAGATGGTAAATATGTAATTTATGCTTCAGCACAATGTCCTTTCTACATTAGAAAAAGTATTTGTGGCCTTTTAGGACTAAATCCTGAAGATATTGTTGTAAAACAAACTGTAACAGGTGGTGCATTTGGTGGTAAGGAACACTTCCCTGATGTACTTGCTGGACCTCTTTTAGTTGCAGAAAGCATTATTAAAAAGCCAATTCAATTAAGCTTTGATAGAGAAGAGGATATGCTTTACTCAGTAAAGCGACATCCTTCTAAGGTTGTATTTAGAACTGGTGTTGACAGTGATGGAAATATCTTGGGTAGTGATATCAAGGTATATTACAACTGTGGTGCATATTTATCATCTTCATATGTAGTACTACAAAGAGGTGTATTCCATGCTAATGGTGTATATAACTTCCCTTGTACTAGAATTGAAGGTTATGGAATGGCTACTAACACATTCCCATCTTGTGCATTCAGAGGTTTCGGTGCACCTCAAACTATTTTTGCAATTGAAACACACTTAAACCACATTGCTAGAAAATTTGGTTTAGATCCAGCAATTTATAAGAAAAAATATTTCTTAAAAAAGGGTGATGAGACTGTTACAGAAGGTCACATTGTAGAAGATGTAAAGCTTCCTGAGATGATGGAACAAATTACAAGTGCAAGTGATTACTTCAGAAAGAGTGCAGAATATGGCTATGGTTCAGGAAAAGGTATTGGAATTAGTTTCTACAACCATGGTGGTGCATTCACAGGTAATGGTGAACAAGCAATTATTAAAGCTAAATTGAAGCTTGTTAAGAAAGGAGACAAGTTTATAGTTCTTTGTGGTCAAACAGAGATGGGCCAAGGCTTTAGAACTGCTTTAAGAAAGATTGTTGCATCAACACTTGAAGTTGGAATGGATGATGTAATCTTTGATGCTCCGAACACAGATATGGTTCCTGATTCAGGTCCTACCGCTGCATCAAGATCAACAATGGTTGTTGGTAATCTTGGATATAGAGCTGCTCTCTTGATGAAAGAGAAGATGGGTGAAGAAAATGCTGAGGTAGAAGTTCAATATGAACATCCAGATGGTCATCCATGGGATCAAAAGACATTTAAGGGTGATGCATACCTAGGTTATGGTTGGGGTGCTGCTTGTGTTGAGGTTGAAGTAGATAAGCTTACCAACGAAGTAACAGTTAAGGGAATTTGGACTAGCCATGATATTGGTAAGCCAATTGACGAACTGATTGTTCATGGACAAGTTAATGGTGGTGTAATGCAGTCTCTTGGCTATGCGGCTATGGAGAAGATGGAAAATAAGAATGGACACTTCAAGCAGTCAAGTATGTCAGATTACGTTATTCCAACAAGTATGGATTTCCCTAAGCAGGAATACTTCTTTGTTGATAACCCTTATCCATGGGGCCCTTATGGAGCTAAGGGCATGGGTGAATTAGTATTTAATGGTACTGATGCAGCCTATGTAGATGCTGTAGAAAGAGCTCTTGGTATCGATTGTAAGAAGATACCTATTCCAGTTGAAGATATAGAAGGACTTAGAAAATGAGCATGATAGAATTCAGACTAAATGGAAAGCCTGTTGCTTTTGATGGGGACCCATTAAAGAGACTTTTAGATGTACTTCGTGATGATTTTAATATCACAGGTACAAAGGAAGGTTGTGGAGAAGGTGAGTGCGGTGCTTGTTCAGTAATTAAAGATGGAAAATTAGTTACTTCATGCATTATTCCAATAGGTGCAGTTGGTGGATCAGAGATTATTACAATTGAAGGTCTACGTGATACAGAACAAGGTAAGTGTTTAGTAGAAAGCTTTGCTGAAGGTGGCGCTGTGCAGTGTGGATTCTGTATTCCAGGTATGGTTCTTGCTGCACAGGCTCTATTGATGAAAAATCCTCATCCAACAGAAGCTGATATTCGTCTCGCAATAAGTGGTAACATCTGTCGTTGTACAGGTTATGACTTGATTGTTGAATCCATATTGCTTGCAAGTAAAAAGGGAGAAGGCTTATGGTAAACGAAACATATATTCCATCAACACTTGAAGAAGCATTAAAAATTAGAGCAGAAGTGCATGCTAAGCCATTAGCAGGTGGTTCTGATTTAATGGTTCAATATAGAAGAGGAACTGGTGTTGTTCCAGTTTTCCCTTTCCCTGTAATGATTATTTCAGGATTAAAAGAACTAAAGGGTATTAAAAAGGAAGAAGATGGTTCTGTAGTAATTGGCGCATTAACAACATCTGCTGAAATTGCAGAGTGTGAGGATGTTCCATACTTTGTTAGAAAAGCTGCTTCCTTAATGGGTGCAATCTCTCTAAGAAATAGTGCAACAATTGGTGGTAACTTAGGTAATGCATCTCCTAAAGGTGATTTACCTCAGCCTTTAATTTTACTTGATGCAAGAGTAATTCTTGAAAGTACTACATCTAAAAGAGAGATATTAGTTGATGATTTCATCAAAGGAAGTAAGAAAACTGATTTAAGAGATGATGAAATTATTACAGCTGTTCGTATTCCTGAAGTTAAGTATACATATGGTTACTATAGAAAGATTGGAACACGTAAAGCTAATGCAATTAGTAAACTTTCAATGTCTGCTTTATTAACACTAGAGGATGGCGTTATTAAAGATTTTAGAGTTGCAAGTGGAGCTGCTGGTCCTAAGATTGCACGTAACAAAGATAATGAAGCTAAACTAATTGGTAAAAAATTAGAAGATATTAATTCTCTGACTCAAGATATTGTCAAAACTCATGATGAAACTATTTCTCCTCATGCTATGGCAACTTGGAGAAGAAATACTACTTCTCGTATGTTAGAGTACTTCCTTTCTGAAGTAAGTAAAGGTGGAGAAGGAAGAATTATTGAGTAAAAAGGAGGAAGAATGGAATTAATTAAATCATCATCCCTTTGTGAATGTGTAAAAGCTAAAAAGGAGAGCTCACAAGCTGTATACCTTTCTGGTGGTACAGAAGTATTGCGCTTAAGCTCAAGTGTGAAGGCTGATGCTGTTATTCCTGTATCATCCCTTATTGAAAAAAAGATTGAAGTTAGAGGAGATGAGATTTTTATCTCTTCTAACATGACATTTTCAGAATTAATCGATTCTGAAATTGTGCCATCAGCACTTAAGGATGCATGCAAATATCTTGCATCTCGTGCACTAAAAAATGCGGCTACAATTGGTGGAAACATCGCAGCAAAAAGATGTGATAGCTTCTTAATTCCAACACTGTTAGCATATGATGCTAAGCTTGTAGTATTCTCAGGCGAGGAAAAGATTTGTCCATTAAAGAAATATGTAGCTAAAGGTGGATGTAATTGTATTATTGTTGGAATTCTAATTAATCCTCTTATTAAAGTTGCAAATAAAAGAGAGTCTCTTACAAGTTCAACTCATGCTGCAGTAACATCTGCAATGAGTGAAAAAGGTTATTTTGCTGCTGTTTCAGGTGGTGCAATATATTCTAGTTTAGAGGATGCTCTTGCTGGTGAGATCAAAGCAGATATTACAGGTAGCGTTGAATACAAAAAATATCTTATCAAAGAAAACTATAATATCCTAAAGGAGGCATTAAATGGTTAGTTTTACTCTAAATGGAAAGAAAGTATCATCAAATCTTGATTTAATGACTCCTTTAAGAGATGTTTTATTCTCTTTAGGATGTAATAGTGTAAGAGATAGTGATGATCGAGAAGGTTTTGCAGGAAGTGACTGTATTATCTTTAATGATGAAGTAAGATCTTCAAACCTCATTTTACTATTTATGGCAGAAGATGCTGTTATACTTACAGCTGAAAGCTTAATTAAGAATAGAAAGATAAATGATGTACAGCGTGCTATGATAGCATCAGGTGTTGTTCAAAGTGCATATAACTCACCAACAGTTGCATTAATCTTAACACATCTGCTTTCTCACAAGCCTGATGCAACAAGAGATGATGTAAAAGATGCCCTTTCTTCTGTATTCATTCGTGATGCAGGTTATGAACACTTCTATCTTGCAGTTAAGCTTGTACAAGAAGAGAGAGCAACAGGAAGTTATCAAACTCCTGTTTCCCCTTCGTTTAGACCAAATCTTGATGTAATTGGTAAGCCTACTGGTAAAATTGATGGTGAGAGCTTAGTTAGAGGTGAAAAAGTATTTGTAGAGGATAAGGTCCCTCAAGATGCTTATGCTCTGGAAGTATTAAGAAGCCCATATGCTATGGCTTATGTAACAGATATAGACACCAGTGAAGCTGAAAAGTTAGAGGGTGTTGAGACTATTTTAACTTGGAAGAACGTTCCAGATGTTTATTATATGTCAGCAGGCCAAGGAAACCCTGAACCAAGCCCTCATGATAGAAAATTAATCAACCGAAAGGTTCGCCACGTTGGTGATCGTGTTGCTGCGATTGTTGCTAAAGATAAAGAGACTTGTGAAAAGGCAATGGCTCTTATTAAGGTAACTTACGAACCTCTTCCTGCTGTATTTACAGTTGAAGAAGCAATGGCTGAAAATGCTCCACTCGTTCATAACGGTAAGATTGAATACGTTGTTGGTGCACCAAGTGATCTTGATGAACAGAATAAGTCTTACGATGAAAGAGATGGAAAAGTTATTTACCAATTCCCACTTCATGGTGATATCAGACATAATATTGCAGCTGGAGCACATGGTGGTATTGGTTCTCTTGAAGAAGGCTTTAAAGAAGCTGATGCTATTGTTGAAGAGACATACCAAACAAGCCAAGTTCAATGTACTCCACTTGAACCACATGTTTGCTATTCATTAATTGAAAATGGTAGATTAACACTTCATGCTTCAACTCAAGTACCTTGGCATGTAAGACGTATCGTTGCAACAGTATGTGGTCTTAGTGAAAACAAGGTTCACATTATTAAAGAGCGTGTAGGTGGTGGCTATGGCTCTAAACAGGATATCTTAGTAGAAGACCTTTGTGGTTATTGTACTTATATTACCGGTAAGCCAATTTACTACAGAAATACTAGAAAAGAAGAGTTTATTGCAAACTCAACTCGTCATCCAATGCGCTTAACAGTAAAGATGGGTGGTAAAAAAGATGGAACCATTACGGCAATTTACATGGATGTAAGAGCTAATACTGGTCCTTATGGTAACCACTGCCTTACAGTACCAATGAATGCATCAAGTAAGACTCTTCCTCTATTTGCTGTTAAGAATATGTTCTATGATCTTAACACCTATTATACAAACATTGCTCCAACTGGTGCATACCAAGGATATGGTGCTCCAAAAGGCTACTTTGCAATTATGTCTGCTTTAGCAGAGCTTTCATGGCGCCTTGGCCTTGATCCATTAGAGGTTGCAAAAAAGAATGTAGTTGAAGAAGGCTATATGCTTGAAATCTTAAAGGGACTTGGAGAAGGAAGAGAAGGTGCAATTGTTCCTGTTGGCTCTTGTGGTGTTAAGCAAGCACTTGAAGAAGGGGCTAAGATGATTGAATGGGGAAAGAAAGAGACCTCAGATGATCCTGATTGGTCAATTGGTAAGGGCTTTGCAATGATTCAGCAGGGTTCTGGCCTTCCAGGTCTTGATCATTCTAACTGCCAGGTTAAACTTTTAACTGATGGAACCTTCTTAGTATTAAGTGGTGGAGCTGATATCGGTACTGGTCTTGATACTATTTCTGCAAAAATTGTTGCTGAGCAAACTAAGATTGGCTTAGACAAAATTAGTGTTATTTCAGGTGATACAGATTCCTGTCTCTTTGATACTGGCGCTTATGCATCAAGTGGTACATATTTCTCAGCATCTGCAACCTTGAAGGCTACTGAGGATTTAGTAAAGAAGATGCTTAAGGAAGCTAGTTTCCAGATGGGAGAAGCTGAAGAAGATTTAATCTTAAGAAGTCCTGGTGAAGTATATAGCACAAAGAGTGGTAAAACTCTCTCATATGCTAAACTTAGCCATGATACTCTATCAGGAACTGGTCATGGTCAGTTAGTTGGTACAGGGTATTTTGTAACACCAAACAATGCTATCCCTTATGGTGCTCACTTTGCACAGGTAGCAGTTAATAAGAGAACAGGTGAAGTTAAGGTTATGAAGTTCTATGCCCTTCAAGATGCTGGTACTCCAATTAACCCTGAAATTGCTCTCTGCCAGATGTATGGTGCAGCAATGAAGAGTATTGGTCATACTCTTTATGAAGGTATGGTACTTGATAAAGATGGTGTTTGCGTAAATGCAAACCTTACCGATTACGGAACACCTATGATTGGTGAAGCTCCAGATGACTTTAAAGCTGTTCTTATTGATATTAATGATCAATATGGACCATATGGTGCTAAGAGTATTAGTGAAATTGCAACTAACGGAGCCGCTCCTGCAATTGCAATGGCTATTGCGGATGCTACTGGTGCTTGGGTAAGAAGTTGGCCAATAACTCCTGAAAAGATTTTAAAGGCTATGGGAAAGCTTTAATCAATTAGTAGTTAATTTAAGAAGTAGAGCAATAAAATGTTCTACTTCTTTTTTTTTATGAGAATAATTATGCGGTAAAAATTATTAAATATGTAAAATTATGCAAAATATCTAGACAAATATGCTAATATTTTTATGCATCTATGGAGATCTTGTTATAATTAAAGCAGGAATAATAGGTGCAACAGGTTATGCTGGGTCTGAATTAGTTAAAATATTATAAAACCATAAGGATGTTGAAATCGCATATCTTGGTTCTCATTCATATAATGGAAAAGTTTATTCTGAAATATACCCTTTTTTACAAATATTTTGGATATGCAAATTTCAGAAGATAGCCTTGAAAAGGCATCTGAAGTTTGTGATGTAGTATTCCTTGCTCTTTCTCATGGTATTGCATCAAGTGTTGTTAATGAAGAAATATTAAAAAAATGTGTAGTAATTGATCTTGGTGCAGATTTTAGACTCCATGATAAAGGTATTTATACAACTTGGTATAAAACTGAACATAATGCCGAAACGCTAT
>JAQYFM010000052.1 GCA_028723145.1 Spirochaetales bacterium
AAGTAAAGTCATTCTCTCCAGGGTTAGAAGAAAAATAATTAATCATATTTTTTAATACCTCTAATTGCTTTGACAAATCTAACTGATTATTTTCATTAATCTTAGCTAAATTGATAAATGTCTCTCTTCCATCAGAAAAATTTTTACCTTGCGCTGAAGGTCTATTCTGGTAGTATTGGTTATTAGCTTTCGCTGTAAGCAAATCATATAACTCAAGATTCTTTTCTGGTGTAATTTCTTTTGAATTGTATGGTAAATATTGCAAGTTATTTTTTTGTTTACTAGCAAAAGCTTTTTCTATTTTATGAATATATTCAGTATAATATGGATCAACAAGTAAAGGTTGTTCCAAACGAGTTAAAATTCCTGAACCTGTTCTACTTGAAACACGCATTCTTACGCCTTTATACTCAAACAAATCAAATATCGATAGTTTTTTTACTAATATTTTAGGTTCATTTATTTTAAACTCTGATATTAGATAGTTTTCTATATCAGCATCAGTTTTAATACTTGCTTTTACGTAGTTGTAACAAGGGAATATTTGAACAATACGTTTCTTTTTATCAATGAAAGAAGCAATGATAAAGTAGCTTACTTTCATAGAATTATAGCCACCATATTTATCGGTCCATTCCTTGTCTGTACTACTATTCTGATGAATATCCTTTTTTAGAGGTTTCATCCCCTTTTTTTCACCTGCTTTTAAAGGTTGAAGATCAAATAAAGCACCATTATTTTCCTTAACTTGTCTAGTAATAAGTACTTTATTAGATAAACATTCTTGTTGTACTGTTTTTATAGTTCCTTCATTTCCAGCTACCCATGCTCCAGGAACAGAATATTCAAACATTTTTATAAGGTTATACTGCCATTTTTCCAAGTAATAACCTTTATTTTCTTGTGTTAATTCTGCACTCTTCTTTTTTCGAGCATTATCAATAAACATCCAATAATTAGAAGTGAATTTGGTTGTATAAATATTTCCAACAACAATATTTAAATAAGCATCCTTAGCATGATGAAAATCATTTAATATCCTTGATTTAGGAATATCAAATCTGTCTCTAAAGAATGAAACATTTCTAGCCTTAGAATAAACAACCTCAGTATCATCACCAAAATAACGCTTTAAAATATCTATAGTTGCTTTTGTACTCTGATTAACTTCAACTAACTGCCTGTTAATAAACCCTTGTAATTCATCATCAGTTAAAGGAGTACTTCTTGTAAGCCTTTCATACTTTATTTTATCTATAGTTTTTGCATTATATAATAATCTCCAGAATGTACTCATTTTTGATCGCCAAGAAGAAGAAATTGGATATTGATTACTCTTTTCTCCATTATATGTCTTAAGAACTAATACTCTATTACTTAAACTATCATCACCAGTAACAGATTGTGGATAAATATGATCAATATCATAAATATTGGTATTGTAAAGATCATTAATATCTATTATTTCACCAGAATACATACAACGACCCATCTGAGAGAAGTAGAGATATAATTTATCCTGTCTAGAAATATCTTGTTCAGAATATCTTTCAAGTGTATTACTCAGTTCATCAATAATATTATTAAACAAGCCTTCTTTTTTGATAGCATCATAAAGTTCTAACAATACAGTTTTTCTTGATTTAGGTGTTTGTTTTTTCTTCTTCTCATCATCACCTCTTGTGACCTCAACAAATATTTTCTTTGGAGATTTCTTCATGATCTTTTCAATTTCTTCGGCTAACTTTAAAGTCTGCCATATTTGTCTCTTAACAGAAGGAGAAACATGCAAATTATCAACAACACTATACTCAAGTTTTTCAATCTTTTGTTTAGTAAGGCTAGATGCAATATCGTAATCCTTATCGTGAATTACTTCCATCAAGTTCTCATTAGTATTCCACATAATAGAAATAATCGAAGAAATTTCACCAGTTCTTTTATTTTCAAAAGTAGTGTCTACTAAAAATTCTTTAGATAAAGTACCCCATCCTGGATATTTTTTACTAGCAATAGACTTTATTTCTGTACCATTTAACCGATCTCCTACTATCTTTTTAATTGATTCCACACAAAGCTCATTATCATCTCCAAATAGAGAAATCTTTTCGATAATTTGCTCAACTTCAGATCTCTTTAATTTGTCTGTTTCAAGATATTCATGAAAATCATAATATGAAGCTAAAGACGATTTAGGATCACCATCGATTCCTTTTATTTCAGGATTCTTTGACCACCCTTTTGCTTTAACATAATCTTTTAATCTTTTCGCTGAGACTTTTCTATTAGTCTTAAATAACTCATTATATATTTGTTGTTTTTGCTCAACAGATATGGCTACACCATCTATGGATAATTTATTAATCTCATTCAGCACTGTAAACTTTGAATAAAGTAAAGAGTATTTAGGTATTACATTGTATTCTGGCATATAAGTACATTTATTCGTCATTCTACGAATAAAACCTTCAGCACTTTTTTCTTTATCTACTTTCTCATAGAAGTTCCAAGGATATATTTTCCCGTCAGCTTTACGTTCTACCCAGCTAAATTTCTTCTGCTCTAGACTAGCTTTAGAATTAGTAAGTGGTCCAATATAATATGGAATTCTAAATTTTAATATTAATTCTATCTTTTCTTTAATTGAAATATTATTTTCATTCTTATCATTGAGAAAAGGAAGATACAATGAAGCATTACTTAATATCTTTCTTAACTCTATCAAATTTAACTGATAAGGTATTACGCTATTTCTTGTGGAAATTAGTAATGGAAGTAAAGTCGGATTTCCTTCGACTTTATCTTTAAGTTTACTGTAAATTGAAACATCAGATTCATCAGGAGTTATTTTATCAAGTAACTTTTTTGTGTATTTGATGAAATCTTCATATTTTGCACGTTTTAAAGTCTTCTTACATTTTTGTCTATTATCTTGAATAACTCCAATATAGGCTGAATAAGAATCTTTTGTATCTGAATGGAAATATGTTTCATACTCTACTTTAGATAAATACTTCTTAAATATATATTTTAATGCTGATAAATCATTTTTATTTTCTTCATACTGTCTTACTTTACCTTCAGAGATATAAGTGCTGCCATTTAATATATCTGCTAACAAAATATAGTCATATACAGCTTTTAATTTAACTATCAAGTTAATTATATCTTCATCTTCAAACAAAGCTTCTAGCTTTGGTAAATCTTCATCTTCAAAAGATGCTTTCTTAAATTCCAAAGCACATTTTAAAAAATCTTCATTTTCTTCATCCACTGAAAAAATAGCTTTCACATAAACTTTATATCCATTCATTACTTTTATTAGTGATTCAGCTTTTTTATTATCAGTGTATGTACAAAGATCTTTAAGTAATTCTATTCTTTCTGATGGCTTTTTCATTCTAAAAATTTCTTGAGCTTTTTTATAATCATTAAAATAAAACTCAAAATCTTCATCATTAAAAATTGATATACAGAGCTCTTCAATATCTTTTAGCAGAGTAGATGCATCAGTTACAGCTTGAAGTCCTTCTCCTGGAAATAAAAAGTGTCCTCTATTTTTAACAATATGATGGATAGCTAAATAAACTAATCTAGGATCATGGTAATCGGTGCTATAAATTAAATCCTTTCTTAAATGATAAATGGTTGGATATTCATCGTAATATTCTTTATCTGTATAATTCTTATCTGCAAAAAGAGCATACTTTACACCTAATGACTTATCCTCAAAAAAGTATTTACTTTCCTCCAATCTTTTAAAGAAATTAGAATCTACCTTATTAATTTCAGGAGCAAATAATTCTTGCAACAAATCAATTCTTTGACGCTTTCTATCATTTCTTCTCCTTGCACATCTTGCTACCCTTCTATCTTTTGCTGTATTAGCAGGATCAAATAGTCTTACCCCTTCCATACGTTTATTATTAAATTCTAATACATTATAATTTATATCAGTTACAGACCAGCCTACTGAACTTGTTCCACAATCAAAACCTAAATAATAATCACCTGAATAATTTGATGTTTTCATTATCAATCCCTCCAAAATACTTTTTTTTCTTTAATTTTAAAGGGCTAATTATAAAAAATTAAAGAATAATCAATAGATAAATTTGAATAAAAAGTAAAAAAAGCACTTTTTTTATTTTTTAATTTCTTAGGTAAGAAAATCAGTAGAAAATAATTACAAAAAAAATTAGTTGACAATCAATAAAAAAAATTAAATAATTAATTCAGATTTAACGCACAATGTTCAAATAAAAACTTGTTCAAACCGTCCGAAAGGACTGCCTTAAGGGCACTAAAAGGAGACTTAGGTCTCTTTTTTTTATGTAATTCAATATACATATTATTTATTTTGTTTTATTGACACTTATATTATTGTTTGTCAAAATAAATACTATGAATGAAGAATATTTATTAGTTCGTGAAAAGCAAGAAGAGTACTTTAAAAGTGGTAGTACTTTAGATATTAAAGAAAGAATTAAAAACTTAAAGACATTAAAATGTGCAATGAAATCAAATGAAAATTTATTGCTTGATGCACTCAATAAAGATTTAGGTAAAACATTTTTTGAAGGTTATGAAACAGAATTAGGTGTTGTATATAGTGAAATTAATCATTTAATTAAACATACAAAAAAGTGGGCAAAAACTAAAAAGGTAGGAACACCATTAGCGCACTTTCCTTCTAAGTCTTATATTTTGAAGCAACCAAAGGGAAATGTATTAATCTTTTCACCTTGGAACTACCCTATCCAGCTTGCATTAAATCCTCTTGCAGCTGCACTTGCTGCTGGATGTACAGTAATTTTGAAACCATCCAGGTATTCTGAATACACAAGTAAAGCATTAAAAAAAGTATTAGGTGAATTCTTTAATGAAAACCTTGTTTATGTTGTAGAAGGTGGTCACCAAGCTAACCAAGATTTATTAGATATACGTTTTGATCATATATTCTTTACAGGTAGTCCTAATGTAGGACGAGTTGTGATGGCCGCAGC
>JAQYFM010000053.1 GCA_028723145.1 Spirochaetales bacterium
AGTTGTTGCATTACTACTTTTAATTGTAATGTCTTTTACGTCCTTAGTAGGATGTACACTTGAAGCAGCAGCTTCAGGAAAAGTTTCAAAAAGTGAAATTCAAAGCCGAGTAGCAAGGTTAATTGATGAAGAGCTTGAAAATGTAATCCCACTATTGGAAGAGCATTCTGATATCGAATTTACAGATGAAAATGGTCGTAGTATAGATATTAGATCACTTCGAGGTTCTGATATTGTTGCAAGAGCTATAGAACAAGGTGGAGAAGACTATATTAACTTCTCATATAAGGTTATGACAGCAACCACCACAGATGAAATCGTTAAAAGTGCAAAAGGCTTAGTTAGTGATGATGATTACAAGATGCTTGTCGAGAAAGCACACGAAGAAGAGGCAAATGCTGCTAGAATTTACTTAGAGAAATCTAGAGCAATGACGATGGCTCAGCAAAAGGAACTTTACCAAGATTTAAAGAAATTAGTAATTAAAGCTGTAGTCCTTCTTACAGCAGGTATAGTTTATGCTACCATTCCAAAGGTGATGGCATGGGGAAAGGTTTCAGCAGCATGTGCAGTTGCAATTGCAGCTGGAGTTCTTGCATCAGGTATTATGACTTTCTTCGAATATAAGAGATTTGGAATACCAGGTGATGATTTACCATCTTTTGAATCATGGCTTGAAAGTATTTATAAAGATTCTTATGCCTCTTGGGCTCTCGCGGCGTCCATGATAGCAACCGGTACTGCAGCTAAAAGATCTCCTGTTGTTACAGGTTTAATTATTGCAGCATTCTCTCTCTACGGTGTTTTAGATGGTGTTAGACCAATAGCAAAAAAATACAACTTTGCCATCTAACATCTTTCCTTGTCCAAGCTATTAAAGCTATCTAATAGCTTGGGCTTTATGTGGTACATATGAAAAAAGAAATAAATCCTAAGGATTATATAAGCCTAATGACACCAATGTCTGATATTCTCTCTCAAGTAATGTTTGAGAATAATACAGAGCTCGTTGAGTATATTATTAGAACTATCATTGGCATAGATGATTTAAAAGTAATAAAAGTTGAAGTTCAGAAAACTCTACCAGGCTCTTCTGTATATCGTTCTGTACGTTTTGATATTTTTGCTGTAGATAGCAAAGGTGTTAAATACGATATTGAAATACAAAATGATATAGCTGATGCTACGCCAGATAGAGCTAGATTCTATCTAGCAATGATAGATTCACATACAGTTAAGAAAGGAATTAAAAAAATAAAATTAAATCCTGTATATATAATATTCATCACAAAAGAAGATTATTTTAAGGGAAAAGAAGCTTTATATCACTTTATTTTCAGTGAGAAAGATACCCACTTGCCTTTTAATACAGAAGCACATATCATTTATTTAAATCTATCCAATAAAACTAATAAAAAGCTATTGGATCTTCAACATGATTTCATGTGCAAAGACCCAACTGATATGCGTGTGGATGTAATACGGAGAAGTGCAAACTATTACAAAAACACAGAAGAAGGAGTTAACAAAATGTGTGAAATTAGTAAACAAATTTTTAACGATGGTAAAGCTTATGGATTTAATATTGGAGAAGCTAAGGGCATTAAAATTGGAGAAGCTAATGGCATTAAAATTGGAGAAGCTAAAGGTATCAAAGTAGGTGAAATTAAAACTTATGCTAACATGATTAATAACAACCTTATTACATTAGACCAAGCTTTATCATCACTGAATATGAGTACAGAAGAGTTTGTAAATTTAGCAAACCAATACAAAATTGTTATTAATTGTCTATAATACATTAGTATTTTGAATAATTGACGCCTTTCATATGTATTTAACTTATCCCTTTAATATTTTATTGATACAAGCATAAAGCAAGGAGTTAACAAAATGTGTGAAATTAGTAAACAAATTTTTAACGATGGTAAAGCTTATGGATTTAATATTGGAGAAGCTAAGGGCATTAAAATTGGAGAAGCTAAAGGTATCAAAGTAGGTGAAATTAAAACTTATGCTAACATGGTTAACAACCATTTTATCTCCATAGATCAAGCTTTATCCTCCCTGAATATAAGTATTGAAGAATTCTTAAATTTAGCAAATAAATACGGAATTGTTATTAATTGCCACTGACTATTTAATTTATAAAGATTTAATTATTAAAAAGGACCAGCAATGCTGGCCCTTCACTTTTTTAGTTTATTTCTTATAAACTGGTACTTCTTTATATGTTGTGTGCAATAAATGATGTGCCTTCTCTGATAAAGGAGCTGTAAAGAATTCACTATAAATCTTCTGAACAGATGGATTTTGATGAGAACATCTCTTAACACAGTTCTTATCATCTGTATAAGAACCACTAGTTCTCTTACTTCTAACTTCATCATCTGTTCCAAGAGGCTGTCCACCACCTGCAATACAACCACCACGGCAAGCCATAATTTCTATAAATTCATATGGAGCTCTTTCACCTCTAGCTTTAGCTGCTCTTATTTCATCAAGAACTTCTTTTGCATTTGCCATTCCATGAACTACGCCAAATCTTAGAGTTGTTTTACCATCAACATCGATAGCACCATGTCTAAATTCTCCTCTACCACGAACAGTCATGATATCTGGATCAGAAAGATCTTTACCTGTGATAACATTGTAAGCAGTTCTAATAGCAGCTTCCATAACACCACCAGTTACACCAAAGATTGTAGCTGCACCTGAGTATTCTCCAATTGGGCTATCAACTTCAGTTTCAGGAAGAGATGCAAAATCAATACCACGTTGACGAATAATACGTGCAAGCTCACGAGTTGTAAGAACAAGATCAACATCATCATATCCAGAGGATTTCATATGTTCATCTCTCTTAATCTCAATCTTCTTTGCAGTACATGGCATAATTGCAACAGAGTATACATTAGCTGGATCAATACCCATCTTCTCTGCCCAATAAGTCTTAGTAATAGCACCTTGCATCATCATTGGTGACTTAGCACTAGAAAGGTTTTCAATTAAATCTGGATAGTACTTTGTTACATACTCAATCCAACCTGGACAACAAGATGTTAGCTGAGGAAGTACACCATTATTCGTAACTCTCTCAACAAGTTCACTTCCTTCCTCCATGATTGTCATATCAGCACCAAAGTTTGTATCAAAAACGTAATCAGCACCAAGTCTCTTAAGAGCGGTATAAATCTTTCCTGTTGTAATTTCACCTGGCTTATAACCAAATTCTTCACCTAGTGCAACACGTACAGCTGGAGCAATTTGAACAGCAACAACTTTTTCACTCTTTGAAGCTTCTCTTAAGAATACACCACCTTCATCAAGCTCATAGATTGCACCAACAGGACAGTGTGTTGCACACTGACCACACTTGATACATGGGCTATCATTTAAAGGAAGATTAGCTGCTGGAGTCATCAAAGTTGAGTCTCCTCTACCAATGAACTCAAGAGCATATACACCTTGAAGATTCTGACAAACCTGTACACAGCGTCCACATTTGATACACTTGCTTGGGTCAAGAACAATAGTAGATGTTGATTTATCCTTTGGAAGATCAGGAATTCTTTCTTCAAAAGGTTGTTCTCTAATACCATATTCAACACAAAGCTTTTGAAGCTCACACTTATTATTTCTAACACATGTAAGACATGAAGCTGGGTGTGTTGACATGATTAACTCAAGAATAGTCTTTCTAACTTCGAAAAGCTCATTATCATGAGTAATAATTTTCATACCTTCGGCTGCAGGAGCAGAACATGCACGAATAATCTTTGCACTACCCTCCTGTTTACAGACACAAAGTCCGCAGGAGCCAAAAGGCTTTAAATCTGGATGATAGCAAAGAGTAGGAATTCTAATTCCTGCCTTTCTAGCTGCCTCTAGGACGGTTGTGCCCTCTTCAACAGTTACTTCAACACCCTGTA
Organism: Spirochaetales bacterium; assembly: GCA_028723145.1. Classification (GTDB taxonomy): domain Bacteria; phylum Spirochaetota; class Spirochaetia; order Sphaerochaetales; family Sphaerochaetaceae; genus Bullifex. The sequence continues at coordinate 3,933 of JAQYFM010000053.1, forward strand.
TAGTAAGATGAATAGCCATTTTTTCCTCCAATATTATTCTATGCTGATAGCGCCGAACTTACATGTCTGCTTACAGACACCACACTTAATACATACACTAGTATTAATTGAGTGAGTTTTCTTGAGTTCGCCTGTAATAGCACCAACTGGGCACTTTCTTGAACAAGCAGTACATCCAATACACTTTTGTGGATCAATTGTATATCTGATGAGCTTTTTACACTTTCCTGATGGACATCTCTTTTCCTTGATGTGAGCTTCATACTCTTCAGGGAAATATCTAAGAGTAGAAAGAACAGGGTTTGGAGCTGTCTGACCAAGAGCACAAAGAGAACCCTTTTGCATAGCAAGAGAAATCTGCTTAAGCTGGTCAATATCATCTTCTGTTCCATTTCCAAGTGTAATTTTATCAAGGATGTTATACAGACTCTTACCACCAATACGGCAAGGGAAGCACTTACCACATGATTCATCTACAGTGAAGTTAAGGTAGAACTTTGCTACGTCTACGATACAGTCATCTTCATCCATAACAATCATACCACCAGAACCCATCATAGAACCAATTCTCTGAAGTCCTCCAAAGTCAATTGGAGTATCAAGGTTCTCTTCTGTAATTACACCACCAGAAGGTCCACCGGTCTGTACAGCCTTAAACTTCTTTCCATTAGCAATACCACCGCCGATATCAAATACAATTTCACGAAGTGTAGTACCCATTGGAACTTCTACAAGACCAGAGTTCTTAACCTTACCAGTAAGAGCAAATACCTTTGTACCACGGCTATCTTGAGTACCGACTTTTGCAAACTCTGCACCACCTTTTGCGATGATAACAGGAATATTTGCCCAAGTTTCAACGTTATTAATAACAGTTGGTTTACCCCATAAACCTTTAACAGCTGGGAATGGTGGTCTTGGAAGAGGCATACCACGATGACCTTCAATAGATTGTAATAGTGCTGTTTCTTCACCACAAACGAATGCACCAGCGCCAAGACGAATTTCAATATCGTAATCGAAGCCAGAACCAAGGATGTTTTTTCCTAATAAACCATATTCACGAGCCTGTCTCATTGCAATTTCAAGACGATGAATTGCAAGTGGGTATTCAGCTCTAATATAGATAAAGCCTTGGTGAGCACCAATTGCGCGACCACAAATAGTCATAGCCTCTAATACTGAGTGCGGGTCACCTTCCAAAGTTGAACGGTCCATGTAAGCACCTGGATCGCCTTCATCAGCGTTACATACAACGTACTTAACATCACCTTCAGCTTGCTTTGTGAAGTTCCACTTCATCCAAGTTGGGAAACCTGCACCACCACGGCCACGTAAACCAGAAGTTTTTACTTCATCAATAATTTGCTCTGGAGTAAGCTCAAATAAAGCTTTTTCTAGTGCAACATAACCATCATTTGCAATGTAATCATCGATATTTTCAGGATCGATTACACCACAGTTACGAAGAACTACACGAAGTTGCTTCTTGTAAAATCCAATATCTTCAACTTCTTCAAGAGGTTTCTTTGGTGCCTTGTTATATAAAAGACGTGTTACTTCACGACCTTTAATAACGTGCTCGCTAATAATTTCTTTAGCATCTTCAGGCTTAACTTGAACATAGAAAGAATCTTCAGGAAGAATTTTTACGATAGGACCTTGTTCACAGAATCCAAAACATCCTGTTTTAACTACCTGTACTTGATCACCAACACCCTGTAATTTTGCTTCTTCAATAAGATTTTTATAAATCTGGTCAGATCTTGATGATTCACAGGCGGTACCACCACATACAAAGATATAATTCTTAAAACTCATCTCAAACCTCCAGATCAATCTTATGATCACTAATTATCTTTCCACCGATAATGTGCTCATTAACGATATCTTTAGCCACTTTAGCATCTACATGGCCATATGCAACTGAACCAAGAGCTGGAGTATGAACTTCTACAACTGGCTCATCCTTACAAGAACCAGAACAACCAGACTGAGTAACAATAACGTTATCAAGTCCCTTTGCTTCAAGTTCATCTACGATTGCATTTAATACAATCTTTGCTCCTGCTTGAATTCCGCAAGTACCCATACAAACAACAATATGACAATCTCTGCCGTGGATATTGCGCTTTTTAAGTCTTTCGCTTTCTTTAGCGCGTAAACTTCTTAATTCTTCTAATGACAACTTTGCCATTTTTGGACTCCTTTACTTTAAATCAAAAACTGAGAACCTTTTTTTGAGAGTAGAAAGTGCTTTTACACTATCTAATGATCCAAACTCTTTTATTAAATCACTCGAACAAACACTTTCATTTAACTCTTTTGAATGAAAGATAAAATCAATAGATGCTTTATCACTCACATAGGAGAAGATGAACGGAAGTACTTCACTAATATAATCGTTTTCTTCTTTTTTTATACGATAGGATAATTTTGTAAGACTTTTTTCCCTTTTAATATCAACACTATCTGCACATTGCTTTAAAAGATATAGCCCTTTTCCACGTCCCTCGCCTTTAGTAGAAAATCCACTAGCAAATACATTGCCAGAAAAACCTTTTCCATCATCCGTTACCGTTATGTCTAAAAACTGTGAATAATCACTATACTCTATCGTTATCTCTCTTGCCCCTGCCTCAAGACTATTTGTAACAGCCTCAAAGAGAAAATCAGGCCCTCTGTGGCTCATTCAAACTTATCCAATATTCCTGCTATTTGGCCTTTAGTAACTTTACCAAATACCTCTCCTCCAATAGTCATTACAGGTGCAAGCCCACAACAACCTACACAGCGTACTGCCTGAAGAGAGAACTTTCCATCTTCTGTTAGACCATCGATATCTAAGCCCTTTTGGATACCTAGTTCCTCGATAATCATATCACCACCCTTTAAGTAACAAGCTGTACCAAGGCAAACTTGAATATTATACTTACCTGGCTTATTTAGTTTAAAGAAGTGATAAAAGGTTACAACACCCCAAATTGTGGCAAGTGGTACATCGAGCAAACGTGATACCTCGTCTGCAGCTTCTCTTGAGATATAACCAATTTCTGACTGCACACGGTGGAGTACCATAATTAAATTGCCCGGCTTGTTCTTCCACTCTTCAATAAATGAAAGTAGATCATCAGAAAACAAACTCTGTGACATAACTCCTCCTAAGTTTTTTATTGCACATATCATACAGTATTTTCGACTATTATTTCAAATACTAAATACCATTTGATGTTACTTATTAGGATATGATAATGATTATCAATATATTTATTTGACTAAGATATCTAATTTATGTACTATTTTTCACATTAAAAGGATTAATAGTATGAATAATGATATGCTTATTAGAGTAACACGTTACTATAGAGCCCTGAATAGATTACGTGCTATCGGATTAGAAAAAGTATTTGCACATAATCTTGCTGATGCAGCCGGAGTATCTGCAGCAATTGTAAGAAAAGACTTTTCTCTACTTGAGATACATGGCCAAAAGCGTGGTGGATATGAAATACAGGAATTAATAGAAATAATAGGAAATATTCTTGGTAAAGGTGAAAACCAAAATGTAATAGTCATTGGTTGTGGAAGAATAGGAAAAGCATTAATGCACTACCAAGGTTTTGAACCAGATGGAATTAAAGTTGTTGCGGGCTTCGATACCGATCCTGTAGTATATTCAAATCCATCCCACCCTATTCCTGTTTATCCTCTTTCAAGACTTGATGAGGTAATAAAGGTACATAATGTAAAAGTTGCAATTATTACAGTTCCTGAATCAAACGCTCAAGAATGTTATATGAACCTTCTCGATGCAGGTATTACAGGAGTTTTAAATTTCTCACCAATTACACTTAAGCCACAAAAGACTCGTCAAGGTATTATTCCAGTTGTTCACAACATTAATATTGGTCTCGAGCTTGAACAAATCTTTTATGAACTTAAGTTTAAAAACAATGATTAAAGTTTAATATATCTTGCCATAGAAAACAGATATTGCTGAGCTAAGGCAGGATAAGGATCAAAGTATGAAATAGGCTTTCCTGGATAGTATGTAGCTAATACCTTTTTAATCCATACATCTATCGGGAAAGCTTCCATTTTGTGGTAGCCAAAAAGCAAAATACACGATGCAACTTTCTTACCAACACCCTTTATTGTCATTAATCTCTCTTCAGCTTCACTGTATTCAAGATTTTCAAGACCATTTAGGACATCAGCCTTTTCAATAGCATCCATTATGTATTTATCTCTGAAACCTACTTTTAATTCTTTTAATTCATTAATATTAGTTTTACCTAGCTCCTCTGGAGTTGGAAAAGAAAAATATCCCTTTTCTACTTCATGACCATAATTTCTTGACAAGGTATCATAGAGACCTTTAATTCTTTTAATATTGTTATTTTGACTTAATATAAAACTTATTAATGTAATCCAAGGATCTTGGCGCAAAATTCTAAGAGTCGGAAATTTTTCAACAGCACTCTTTAATAGTTCATCTTTACTAGCAATTTCAAGCCTTGCCTTTTGATAATCAAAATCTAAATCATAATAAGCTTTTAAATAAGAATCTTGGTAAAAATCAGCTTCACTTCTAACTTTATATACTTTTTCATTTAACACTGCAGAAAAACAGTTATCTTCTTCTGTCCAACTAAAGCTTTGTCCACCAGTTAAAATTTCTCTAATATCATCCATAATATATTACCTATTTTAAATCCAATCTTAACGCAAAATGATCTGAATAACCACACTCAGAAGAGTTATCATAACGAAGAGGAAAACCATCTTTACTTAAAAAATCTAAATTAAGAATTTTAAAGGAAAAGTTAGAATTACTAGCAATTGATGACGAAATTAATATTTTATCGTAGTAATACCACTTCCCCATATAAAAGTAAGTTCCATCCCCATTTAGAGGAAAATATACATCTTCAGTCGCATCATAAAAACTTCCATAAGCTATATTTTTGCTATCTAAAGAAACAAAGATTGAATCTTCTTCTTGATTTAGAGAAAGCATATCATCTGAAACGCTACTATTAAAGTCTCCTAAAATTATTACCTTCTCATCTGGATTAATCAAATTATTAATATGCCTTGCTAACGCCTTACGCTCTTTTTTATTTTCTTCTTCCTCCCCAAGATTACTTTTTGCATGTAAATTAAAGATTTTATACTGTTCTCCATCTTTAATAACTTCTAATGAAAGGATAGGTCTATCAGAAGCGGCAAGATGTATTTTAACTTCATACGGCTTTATTTTACTAATAAAACCAACCGTATTTGGTACATTATTTATCTTTGCAATACCATAATATTGGAATCCACGTCTTCTCATTCCTTTATCTAATAAAGAGACTAATACTCTTTCACTCTCAATTTCTTGAAAGAAAATTATATCTACATCAAATTCTTCTTTTTTAAAAAGAGCACAATATGATTCAATACGTTTATCAAAATCACGACCTGTATAGCCTGAAGAGGGATGATAAGCTGTGTGCTCGTTACCATTATCAATATCATCAAACATATTATATAAGTTATACGTGATGACACTTAATCCTTTGCTTGAATTAGGGATTCTTGCTTCGCAGGAAACAAAGACTAGTAAAATAAGTGTTAAAATAAAGTACTTCATATTAATAATAGAAAAAAAATTAAAAAAAAGTGTTAAAATACATCTATGGCTTCTAATTTATCGATTGTTCAGTATCTAGTTGATCAAATTTCAGAGTGTGGTCTTATTACATTTAAAAAGATGTTTGGCGATTATTGTATTTATATCGACTCAAAGGTCCTAGGATTCGTTTGTGATGATATTTTCTATGTTAAATCAACAAAGATTGGAGAAGAGAACTATCCTGAAATAGAAAAAGGTTATCCATATGAAGGTGCAAGCTTATATCCTATTTTAGATATCGAAAATAAGGATTTATTAGTTAGCTACATTAATTTGATTAAATCTGAATTACCAGAAAAGAAAATAAAAAAGGGTCGCCGTAGTAGCAACCCAATCAGTGATTAATTTAACTCTTCTTTTTTATTTATTATTTTGGAAATAAGACCATACTTTAAAGCTTCATCACTAAATAGCCAGTGGTCTCTTTCTGTATCTTTACTTACTTCTTCAAGTGTTTTTCCTGTAGCTTCTGCAATAATTGAATCTAATTTAGTTCTTAAACGTTCTATTACATTTGCATGAATCATAACATCAGCTGTTACACCCTGCATCTTTGATAATGGTTGGTGAATTAAGTAGGATGAATTAGGAAGACCTACTCTTCTTTCACTAGGAACAGCTAATAACACTAATGATGCAGCAGAGGCAACAAGACCAAGACCTACCATTGTAACAGGAGAGGAGATAAATCTAACTGTATCATAGATTGCAAAGCCACCATCAACATCACCACCTGGAGAATTGATATACATTGTAATTGGCTGTGTTGATTCACTATCAAGAACTAAGAGCTGTCTAATTACTTGGTCAGCACTTTCTTTAGAAATCTCACCTGTAAGCATTACAGAACGTGTTTTTAACAATTTATCGTTAAGAGCAGGATTATCTGCTACTTCTTTCTTCTTTTCTTCACTCATGTTTTTCAGTATAATCAAAAAACTAACAGTTGAAAAGAGACGGTAAAATATGAAGTGTGCAACAGTATCTGTAATTGGAAGACCAAGTGTAGGAAAATCAACATTAATTAATACAATTTGTGAGATGAAGGTATCAATCACTGCCCCTACTCCTCAAACTACAAGAAATGCTATTAGAGGAATTTATACAGACCAAAGAGGTCAATTAATTTTTACAGATACTCCAGGTTACCACCTTGGAGGAAAAACTATCAACAAAAGGATGCAAGATATCACCGTATCAGCACTCGGGGAAAGTGATATGATTTTATACCTTGTTGATGCCTCTAGAGCTTTAAAAGAAGAAGAGGAAGCAATTGCTGAAATTCTATCTAAAGTAAAGGTCCCAATTATTGCTGTATTAAATAAAAGTGATATCTTAAGCGAAGAGCAGAAAAAAGATGCTATCTTCTTTATTAACCATAATATCAATGCCGAAAAAATCCTAGAGTGCAGTGGCTTAAACGATGAAGGTGTTGATGAAGTTTTAATTGCCCTTTTTAAATTAGCAAAGGAAGGAGACCTTCTTTATAGCGAAAATGCATATACTGACCAACCTCTTGAGTTTAGAATATCTGAAATTATTAGAGAAAAAACTATTAATTTGCTTGATGACGAGCTTCCTCATGTAATATACGTTGAAGTTGCAGATATTGAGTACAATGAAGAAGAAAAAAGTGTTTGGGTTAGAGCCTTTATTATCACAGAACGTGATGGCCAAAAAGGTATCATAGTAGGTAAAGGTGGAGAGAATATTAAAAAAATTAGAAAAGAATCATTTAAGGAAATAAAGAAAATATTCCCTGGTTCTACTCTCCAACTAGACTTAAGAGTTAAGGCTCAAGCAAAATGGAGAACAAACCAGGTAGTACTAGATAAGATTTTTAAAACTCTTTAACAGCTTTCAATTAAATCTCTTATCTTTTGCATTTTTACATCAAGCTTTGCAGCATCAGATGCACATTCAGAAAGCTCTTTTAAAGTAAGTTGATTAACTTCATCTGAAAGGTTCTTTTTATATCTCAAACGATGCTCAAGGCTTGCCCAAAACTCCATAGCAATAGTTCTAAGCTGTACTTCAACTCTCATCATACGCTTTCCACTTTCTAAAAACACTGGAGTCTCTACTATTAGATGAAGACTTCTATATCCATTTTCTTTTGGATTTTTAATATAGTCCTTCTTGTTTATTAAGAAAATATCATCTTGCTGCAAAAGACAATCAGAAAGCATATAAATATCATCAACAAATGAGCAAATAACACGAATTCCTGCAATATCATCGAGTTTTTCAAGAGAGGATGGGATTAATGGTAAGCCCTTTCTTTGAAGTTTTTCTCTTATACTCTCTGCACATTTAATCCTAGTTTTTATCATATCAATAGGATTACGTTCATGGTCTAAGGAAAAACGCTCATTTAGCACCTTAAACTTTGTCTCAACTTCCATCAATGCACATTGGTAACAAGACATAGTCGAACGTAAGCTTTGAAGTAATTCTTTAGCCTTTTTCTTAGACTCTTCGTCTGTTAATAGTTTAAGAAGCTGTAATGCTTGATTATCATTCATTTTTTAGCCATCGACTTTAATAATTGAAGAAGTTCAAGATCGCTTTCAGTAATTCTAATGCTAGTCTTTATCTCTTTCTCGGCCCCTGGACGCTCTACACTTAAGCGAAACACTGTATCTTTCTCAATTGGAGAAGAAGCCATAAAAGAAAGAAACTTTACAAACTGAGGATGGGAAGCTGAGAATTTATCCCAAGCCCCCTTAAATTTCATCATATCACCAATATTCATAGTACTATCTAATAAAATTAGTTTTTATTTTAGCTTCACTTTCACCAAGTGGTAAAGCAGCACTTCTAACAGCCTTAATTAAATATGCCATATTACGTGCTAAGATTCTCATTGTCTGCATTCCTTCAACATCCTGTTTAACCTCTTCAGGAGTATTTCCATGAACTTGGTTCCAATAGTTTGAAGAAACAATTGGCATTTGAGAAATTGTGAAATACTTATTTAATTGATCAAAAGTTGAAGAAGCACCACCTCTTCTGCAAGACACAACAGAGGCACCAAACTTCATTCTCATCTTAGAGCCAATTTTTGAAAACAATAAATCTAAGAAGTAATTTGAAAGCCCGCATGAGGATGCATACCATACAGGAGAGCCAATAATTAAACCATCAGCCTCGAGAGCTAATGTAGCAACTCTATCAACATCTTCTTTGGTAAAACCTTCTTTAGCAATATTAACAATCTCTGCACTAAGGCCTTCTTTCTCAAGTGTTTCTTTTACCTCAGTAAGGGCTGTAAAAGTACAGCCCTTTTCATGTGGTGAACCATTTAATAGTAATACGTCCATTATTGCTTAATACCTACTAAGGATAGGAAGGATTTTATCCTTACCACAAGTCTTAATAAAACCAGCAAGCTTAGGTCCTCTTTCTTTACCAATTAATACACGGTAAACAAGGGAGAAGAAAGCACTACTTTCTAAACTACCTGCCTCTGCAGCACTGTAAAGATAATTTGAGAACTCCTTTTCTGTTTTACCATCAAGGTTTTCTTCAACAGCCTTAGCTAAAGCTTTTAAAGCTGCTCTTTCATTATCATTTACTTCAACAAGAGGTGTATCAGCATTACTTAAAGACCATCTGAACTCCTCCGGAGCAAAGGTTGTAATCCAAGCCCAAGCACAAGACATTCTAACCTTTAATCTCTCTTTTTGGCTTGGTGTGATATCTGTTAAAGTTGCAAGAACAGCATCCTTATCACCGCCATGGATTTGTAATAGGTTACAAAGATGTCTAAATGGAATTTGATAGCTTGGCTCTGTTGGAACTTCACCAACTTGAGAAAGTTCATAAATTCTCTTTTCCTTTGCCTTTCTCTTCTCATTTACATCCAATAGACCAAAATAAATTCTTTCACAGTTATCATAGTCTTCATAGATCTTTAATACATCAAGGTCAAATGAGATTGCAAACTCTGTATTTGGTCTTGTTGAAACAAATAGGTAACGACAAATTTCTGGAGTATAAACCTCAAGTACATCATAAAGAGAAATAACTTCACCTGATGAAGAACTAATCTTTCCACCACGACCTTTAATTGAGATAAAGTCATATTGGAAGGAAACAGGAGCTTCTCCACCAAAAAGCTTAACAATCTTTTTAGATGTATCAAATGAACCGCCCTCTGAGTGGTGGTCCTTACCAGCTGGCTCGAAATCAACACCTTCACGTGCCCATCTCATTGGCCAGTCAATACGCCATGGAAGCTTTGCATATGGAGTTGTTCTTAAATCAATAGTCTCTTCTTGTCCAGTTGAATCATCACGATAAGTAATACCCCATTCACCGTCCCATCCTAAGATAGTAGTAGTATCTTTATCAGTGAAAGAGCTGAAAACAGAAATTGGCCACCAAGACTCTGGAAGAGGCTCTGTTCTATACTCATCCAATATTGCTTTAATTTCACTTCTCTTTTCTAAAGCTTTTCTCATGCCTTCTGCATACATGCTAGAGCGATATCTTTCAGCTTGATAAAGGTATTCAGGATTAACACCAACGGTTGGAAGAATCTTTTCGACATCAAGCTCGTTGCCTCTTGCATAGTTATCAGCTCTGCCAGTTGTATCAGGGACTAATGTAATAGGCTTTCTAAGATATGTCTCTAAGAGCTCAGGATTAGGCATATTCTTAGGAACCTTTCTAAATACATCATAATCATCCCAAGAATAGATAAATCTTACATTCTTACCTTTAGCTCTTAATGCTCTAACAATTAACTCTACAGAAATAATCTCTCTAAAGTTACCAATATGTACAGTTCCTGAAGGTGTGATACCACTTGCACAAGTATAAACTTCTTTATCACCCTTCTCTCTTATAATCTTGTCGGCATATATATCTGCCCAATGGTTTTGTATATCACTCATAGCCGATAATTATCGCATAAAAGCTAATTTATTACCACTGCTGAAAAGACTTTATAATTTGTTAAACCTGATATATATTTAGCTCATGAAAAAGCTTACATTAATTATTCTATTACTAACTATCACATCTTCACTTTTTGCCCAAAGTGGGGTAGCTTCCTGGTACACAGCAGATAAAAAAAATGCCCTAACTGCTAATGGTGAAGTCTTCGATAACAATGCATTAACTGCAGCACATAAAACTCTAACATTTGGTTCAATTGTAAGAGTTAGCCATGAAGATAAGTTTGTTGATGTAAAAATTAACGATAGAGGTCCATATGTTGAAGGTCGTACAATTGACTTAACTCCAAGAGCAGCTAAAGAACTTGGAATATATGATAAAGGTGTTGCTGAAGTAAATATTGAGGTTTTAAGCGAACCAGAAGTACCTGAAACAAAGTATTTAAAAGGCGAAGAGACTGGTTGGTATACTCTTCAAATAGGGTCATACACAAATACTAAAAATGCATATGATGTATACTCAAAAATAAAAGAAGCAGGGCTTAAGCCTTCAATTGAGATAGTTGGACAGGGGTTAGTTAGAATAAGTGTAAAATATGTTCAGTCTTATAAACTTGAAAGTGTTATGAAAACACTTTCAGAAATAGGAATTACAGAGCCTCTAATAAAAGGCGAAGCTAACCCTTATAATTAAGATTTAAGGAGATACCCAAAACGAGCATCTCCTTTTTTTTGCTTAGAAATCTAGGAAGAAGGTGAAGTTACCAACAACTCTCTTTTCACCATCAGTAAACTTATTACCTGAGAATAAATATGATACTTGGTAACCAAGATCGATGAAGTCAAAGAATGATACAGTAACTTGTACACCTGTACTCATTAAGAAGTTAGATCCATCATATTGTGTGTTAAAATATTTACCACAGCCATAACCTACATCAAAGAATAAATTAGCTCTTGGAAATATACCCTTAACACCAAGGTTTGGACCTGCGAATCTAATATCGAAGTTATTAACAGCACTAAATTGAGTATTGTATGTCCAAGTATTAAAGCCTCTTACCTTTCTACCAAGTGATACAGGACCTTGAGCAAAGACTGGAACCTTACTTCCATCTGTCCAGTTCACATTTGCTCTATCAACTAGAGTAATAGTAAAGAGGTCGCTACCATTTTCAGCATATTCAAAGATAGTCTTTGCACCAACTGCATTTAGTGTAAGAGAGTAGAAATCTGCTTCTCCTGAAAGTATATGGTTCAATGCTCCTGGTGCCCACTTGATATCAGCCTTTGCAACAAAACCATCAGATTTAGTCATTTTATCATCCATCATATCAAGCTTAGCTTGGAAGTTAACCATATTAGCAAGCATCATATGGTCACCCTTTAAATCAGGATAAATTGATCCCTGGTAATTAGAACTCTCAAGATATGAATTAAGACTCTTAATCTCAGAAGTATTATTATTTTTTCTTAATTTACCCTTAACCATGCTATCGACGTTTGCTTCAAGCTTACCTTCATAGCTTAAAGTTAAAGAAACTAAATCTTTACCTGCAACAGGGCTTGTACCAAAACCTTGAACAAATCTTAAAACTAAATCAGTTTGTAAAACATCATATACAATTGGATCTTCATCAATAACTTTTCCAGTATATTTATCCTGCCATACCTTTCTTTGGTTATAACCAAATCCAAGCAATAACTGAATTTCGCTAACATCGCCTTCTCTTAATTCAAAACCTCTGTAGCCAACACCACTTAAAAGATAGGAAGGAGCAAATCCCATCAATATTTCAGGGTGCTGTCCAAGGTCTCCAAATACAAATCTTAAAGGAGCTGAGAAAGCTGAAGTAATTACTAGAGCAAAGATAACTAATGTTAATAATATCTTTTTTAACATGTAAATAGCCTCCGTTATTTTAACAATAATATCATCAAATAATCCTACTTGAAAATAATAAAAATGCTTGCTATATTATCAAACACGGGCCTATAGCTCAGTGGTTAGAGCTGCGGACTCATAACCCGTAGGTCGGTGGTTCAAATCCACCTGGGCCCATAAGCACCTCACTTTGAGGTGCTTTTCTTTTTCCTTAATGCATAAGCTGTGCACTGTGAAATAATAAAAACAATACCAATTACAGCAATAACTATAAGAACGTTAGTGTATCCTAATTTTTCATAAATAGTTCCACCAATTGTAACTCCGATTACCTGGCCAACAGTTAATACACATTCATGTATCATCATTCTCTTTCCCTTATCTATTGCACCTGAAGCTGCATGGAAGATTGAGAAGTTATAGCATAGTGAGAAAATAACACCAAATAAAAGCATAAATAAGCCAAGTGATAATACAGATGTACTCTTTGCAAAGATAAATAAAAGAGCAACAAAGATAGCTTCTGCACCAATTATGTATTTAAACTTAAATTGCCACCATGAAACAGATCCAAAGTAGATAAATGCAAAACAGGTTGCAATACCTCTAATTAGTAGCAATAGTCCATTTGTACTCTCACTTATGGTTAATACTTCCTTTGTATAAAGAGGGAAGATATTAAGAACAACAGATAGAGCACTATAAACTAAGAATACTGCAATATATGAATCAAAACGAAGTGGAGTACTATGGTCCTCACTGCTATCAGCACTCTTTATCACATCAGCTTCTGGTTTTATTGCTCTAATCTCCTTATTTAGCGATAAAGCTACAATTAAAAGAAAGATAACAAAGAAAATAATAGCACCACCAAGTAAGCCCAAAGAAGGTGTAACAATTACTAGCATTGAGGCTAAATATGGGCTTATTCCAGTACCAAAGCTCCATGAAAAGTTAAATGAACTAGTTAGCTTGTTTAGTTCAGCTCCTTCACTTCCTCTTGTGATCCAAGCTTCCATTTGTGGCCATAGCATACTCATTGTAAAACCATAGAAAACTAGAAATAAAAATACCAATGGTATCGAGTTTGTAAATGAAATGGCAATAACTGAAAGAGCCATTCCAATTACAGATAAGCTAACCATTATTCTTGGAGGAAAATGTTGATAGATTTTTGAACATAGTAAGCAAGATACTAAGTACACACTAGTGTATGTGCTTGCTGCATATGCTATAGTCCCTGCTGAGGCATTTAGTGTGTATCTTAAATAATATACAAGTGCAAGATTTACCATTGAAATTGCACATTGACCTAAAAAGGAAGCTATATTTAGCCCCCAAAATTGTATTTTTTTACTTCTTTGATCCATAATTTTTAGATGATATTACACTAGTGATAAAATAAACAATAAGAGAAAGCTTGAATTTTTATTAACCAAAGTCGATAATTACTATATGAGAGTTTTGTTAGCAGTTGATAAATACTACCCAGCAATTAACGGGGTAATTACATCAGTAAAAAATCTTAAGGAAGCCCTAGAAAGGAAAGGGCATGAAGTAAAAGTATTAACACTCTCTGAATCTGCATCAACTCATATTAAGGACAATGTAATATACATTGGTTCAATGAGTGTTGATAAAATATATCCAGATATCCGTATCAAGCATCCTGTTATGAGAAAGTATATTCAAGAGCTAATTGAGTGGAAGCCTGATGTTATTCACACTAATACAGAGTTCTCAACCTACAAGCTTGCTAAGGACATCTCAAGAAAGACTGGTGCCCCTATGGTGCACACCTACCATACAGATTATGAAGATTACGTACACTATATAGCACTAAGTAAAAAGGTAGGTAAACCAATTGTTAAAGCATACATTAAGCATGTTACATCTTATATGCAGGAGATAATTGCACCTACTCAAAAGACAAAACTCCAACTTGAAGGCTATAACATTAGAAATAAAATAACTGTTATTCCAACAGGACTTGATTTATCAAAATACAATAAAGAGTATACAGCTGAAGATATTGAAAAGCTTAGAACTAAGCATAATCTAAAAAAGGATGTTGCCACACTTATTTTTGTCGGAAGGCTTGGTAAGGAAAAGAATCTCCTTGAAATAATTAATTATCTTTCAGACTATCGTTTGTATGATTATCAATTCTTAATCATTGGAGATGGTCCAGATAGAAAAACAATAGAACAGCAAATTGCTACCACAGGATTATCAAATAAGACTGTCTTTACAGGAATGGTAAGTCAAGATGATATAGCACTCTACTATCGCCTTGGCTCCCTATTTGTTTCTGCGAGCCAAAGTGAAACTCAAGGATTAACCTATATTGAAGCACTTACAAGTGGTCTTCCTCTTCTTTGTAAAAAAGATGACTGCTTAGATAATGTATTAATTGAGGGTGAAACAGGATGGTCATTTAACAATGAAAAAGAATTTAAGGACCACCTTACATTCTTCCTAACAAACCCTGATAAAGCAAAAGAAATGAGTAAAAAAGCTCGTGAATTTGCTATTTCATCTTTTAGCTCTGATAGTTTTGCCGATAAGGTATTATCCATTTATCAAGAAGCAATTAATAATAACTACCCTAAAAAAAGAGGCATGATAAAAACTGCTTACCATGCCCTACTCGATCGTCTTCCATTAGTCTAATGGAACAACCTCTTCAATGTAGTCGATAGAATCGAGGAGTAAATCAAAAAGGAAAGGAAGAATGTATTCTTCTTTTTCCTCTACACTTAATGGTCCATACTCCTCTTTTTGACCACTAGAGTACATTACTACCTCTCCAGAAGAATAAAGACCTCTAGTATTATTCTCCTTCTGAAGCTCTCTTAAGCTAACTCCAAGCATTTGACTTAAAGCTCTTAAATCCTGCTTTTCCACTGAAACAGCAATCTTTGCTTTATCATTAAAAAAAGCAACCAAGGAATGAGCAATAAATACATAATCCTCTCCTGAGGCTGTTTTTACATTTTTGTAATAATTAATTTTTATATCAGCACATTTAAAACGCTTTACAGGATTTTGACTAACATCAGGAACTGATGAAAAATCCTTTCTTGTTAGCTCAGGTATTTTGTGAATGTCTATAATCATTATATTCTCTCCAGAAGATTATCTAATGTTAGATTATTAAATGAATCAAGTCCTTTTTTCAAAAATTGCTCACTAACTGCTTCACCAATTGTTTCAATACTCTCTTCATCAAAGGCATATAGTGACTTAACGATGTCCTTAACCAAAATTTGATCAAGAGGTTTTGCAGGAACATAGCAAATCATACCTTTTTTTGTGCTATTTGTTTCCAATAAAAAACCATCAGAAACAAAGCAAGAAGTAATACTATTAAGTTCCATTTGGTTTATCAAAAGCTTTCTAATAAGCTGCTTTTGGCTTACTTGTCCTTCTCCATTTCTATATGATGAAGCAACTATCATTATTAAATTAATTCCATCTTGAATTCGCTTAGCAGGGTCTTCTCCAATTCCCTTTACCTCTGATTTATCAGGTCTAAACTGATAAACATAGGTAAATTCAGCTGCAATCAAAACAGCGTACCAACAAAGATAAAGATACAAAAGTAAGAAAAATACAGTTGAAAGCGAACCATAAAGTACTGAAGTATTTACTGATAGTGTTACTACATACTTAAAAGCAGCTGTAATAATAAAGAGCATTACTGCTCCAATTAAAGAGCCTAAGAGTGCTGATTTAAATCTTACTTTTAAATTAGGCACATAATAGAATATCGAAAATAAAAATAATACTACTCCAAAATATGAAAAAATGTTTGATATAAACAATTTAAAACTACTAGGAGTATTTGAGTTATCGACATAGGAAGAAATGTAATTAGTTGCTTTTGTGTTTAAGGCTAATACAACTGATAAAAAAATTACAGCTAGAATTAGGAATGTAAAAAAGGTTGTAAACCTCTTTAATGTTCCACTTCTAGGAGTTGCCCTAAATAGTCTATTAATAACCATGTAAATTTTATTTACAAGTAATATTGTAGTAAAAATAAAAGAAACAAAACCTAAAGCACCAAGTCCCATTCCATTTGTTGTTAATTTTGAGAGTGCTTCAATAATTTGCTTGCTCATAGCAGCCCCCATTGCTTGATACAATAGTTCAACTAAGATATCAATTAGGGGCTGTAATACACCAAATAGCTGGACTACAGCAAAAATAAATGTAAAACAAGGTACAAATGCAACAAGGGTTGAATAAACTAAACCAGAAGCAAGGATATCTACATTATCGTTAAATAAGATTTCGCAGGAACGAACTAGCAAATACCAAACATCTTGAACCCACGAAATAAATCTATCCTTTAGATTAATCTTTGCTTCTTCATTATCCATTGATTAAATTAACCTTCTCCATTAACCAAGAACCTATAAAATTATAGGTATCCTGTTTATCTGTCTCATTCAAAATTTCGTGTCTTCCACCCTCAACGAGCTTAAGGGTAACATCCTTTATCCCAGCTTTTTTATAGTTCTG
>JAQYFM010000054.1 GCA_028723145.1 Spirochaetales bacterium
CTTCCTTAATAAATAGAGAGAAGATGAAGTGGCTGAAATATAAAGATGTAAATAGGGAACTTGCGATACCAATTGCGAGGGTAATTGCAAATCCCTTAACGCTACTACTACCAAGTGTTGATAATACAAGTGCAGCAATAATTGTTGTTACATTTGAGTCCATAATTGTCCAGAAGGCTCGCTTAAAACCTCCCTCTAGAGCTTGATATGGCTTTTTACCCTTCTTTAGCTCCTCTTTAATTCTTTCATAGATAATTACGTTTGCATCTACAGCCATACCTAAAGTTAATATTAAGCCTGCAATAGATGTTAATGTAACTGTAAAGCTAAGTGCAGAGAGTAAGGATATCATAATAAAAAGGTTTAATAGTAAAGCAAGGTCAGCGACTAAGCCCGCTAGAGAGTAGTATGCAACCATGAAAATAATAACTAGAGCAAAGCCAATTACAATTGCAGTTAAGCCTGTTTTAACTGCATCATCACCAAGGGTTGCACCAACACTTGTCATTGATACTATTTCAAGATCAATTGGGAAGGATGCACTCTTAAGAGTAATTGCAAGAGACTGAGCCTCCTTTTCATTGAAGCCAGAAATTTGAACATTACTACTAATTGCATCATTAATTGTTGCTACACTTCTTACCTTTTCATCTAAGACAACAGCAAGTGCTTGTCCCTTATGCTTTGAAGTTAAATCATAGAAAAGCTTTCCACCCTCATTTGAAAGTGTAAAGTTAACAACAGGACGGTTTGTAACACTATCTTTGCTACTTTGAGATGATTCAATGTAAGAACCATCTAAATTAATGCTTGGATCAAGAACAACTAGGCTTTCTAATACATCAAGAGAGTAATCATCACTCTTATAATAGCCAAGCATAATACGGTTACTTGGTACTATCGAAGGAGTAATTAATTCACCTCTTTCATTATAAAAGCTCTGAGGATCTGCTTGGTACATTGAATTAACCTTATTTGTTAATGCTGAATCAACTAAGCAAAAGTATAAGCTTCCTTTACCCTGTAGAAAGGAATTTACACGTTCGGTATCTGCTTCACCAGGTATTTCAATTAATATTTGATTGTCCCCTTGCTTTCTAATGTCAGGTTCACTAACACCATATTGGTCAATTCTTGAAGAAAGAATCTCTATATCCTGTGAAACAGCAGCACTAATCTCTTCTGCACTTGGAGTATAACCTAACTTTTGAGCATAACCTTTGGTATCTGCTTCAAGTAATACAGATACACCACCCTTTAAATCAAGGCCAAGAGATAGGATTCTTCCTTGAAGTGATTTTGCATCCATAATCTCTTTTCTATAGTGGTTCTCAACAACACTAAATAAATCACTTTCACTCTTAAAAGCTCCCATTAATGTTGATACTGTCCAAGAATTACTCTTGTAACCTCTATCTTTAGCTTCATCAATTAAATATGAATATTCTTTTGGTACACTAGAACTACCACCCAAGGCTTTAATTGAATTAACATCCTCGCTGGCCTTTGCTCTCGAGTAATCACGAATTTCTTCTTTTGTACCTGTTGCAAGGTTCTTCACGTCTTCAGAAACAAAACAGTACCACTTTATACTAGGATAAAGCAGTACTGCTGAAACAATGAGGACAAGAAGAACTGCAGCAATTCGTCCTGCATTCTTCATAAAAAATAGTCCTTATTTATCTTCTTTCTTTTCTGAAGCCTCTGCTGGCTTTACTTCTTCTGCCTTTTTCTCTTCGATAGCCTCAGCCTTTTTCTTTGAAGGAGCGCTCTTAACAGCATCTTTATTTGTAACTGTAGAAATAGCTGTCTTTAAGAACTCAATTCTTGCATTATCATCGACCTTTAAAACAACAGTCTTTTCTTTTACTGCAACGACAGTACCATGGATACCACCGATAGTAATGACTTTATCACCCTTCTTAAGTGCATCAATCATTGCCTGAGCCTCTTTATCTCTCTTCTTCTGTGGTCTAATAATAAGAAAATAGAAGATAAGGATGATGGCACCAAACATAATAAATGTGGTCCACATTGAACCTGTAGCTGAATCCATAATTAATTCCTCGTTTTTTATAAAATATCTTTAAAAAAATATCATCTATATCATATCATCGTCAAGCGTGGATTTTAAAAGCCTTTCCTATTGAGAAAAATTAAATATATTTGTATTCTGACTGCTCCCACGGGCAAGAGCGTGGGGTTCTGATTACCAAGAGTAGCTTGTAGTCGTACATCATTTTCAGACTTTGGAGTTACAAGTGTAAGCCTATTTGAATCAGGACTTTCATTATCAAGCAGTCCTACGACCACATTAGCGATAAATTTCTGCTTTTCAGCAAGGAAGTACAGTCATTCTCCCTATTATTAAGTTTTTAACCTATTTTAATTCCACTATTCAATACTTTAATCTTATTAACCTTAATCCTTTCTATTAGTTTTTTCTCCATATCGTAGAATCTTCCAAATTCCATATTGCATTTATTTTTGTCTATGCTGTTTGTTCTATAATCGTAACAATAGAGTAAGAATGATGAATACCAATCTCTCTGCACCTCAGTACCA
>JAQYFM010000055.1 GCA_028723145.1 Spirochaetales bacterium
TAATCTCGATAAATGGATTAATAAACATTTCAGAGTTTAAACTATCAAAGCCATGTTTAATTGAATTTTCAACTAATGGCTGTAATATTGATTTTGGAATTAATATGTTTTTTACATTATTCGTGCACTTAAGCTTGAAATCAATAACTCCATTTAAGCGATAGTTCATAATCTTCATGTAGTTTTCAACCTGCACTAATTCATTTTCAATTACAATTAAATATTGGCCATGGTTGAGTGAGTGGCGTAAAAATAGAGAAAAAGCAGTAACCATCTCGGAAGCACTTATATAGTTTCCACTCTCAATCTCCATATTAATCATCTCTAAAGTATTATAGGTAAAATGAGGATTTATTTGCTCAGTTAACATTTGAGAAAGATACTTAAATTTTTGTTCTTCCTCTTCTTTAATTCTAAGCATTGTGTCAGAAAGCTCCTTATACATTTCATTTAATCCAGTAATAAGCATCCCTGATTCATCGCTATTTTCAGGCTTAATATCAAATTTATAAGTATTTTCCTTCATCTCATTCATCATACGAGTTATTTTAAAAAATGGAGCAGTAAGACGAAGAGCCGTTAAACGTATCATTACAATACCCAATAATATTAAAATAACTGTAATTATAATTACCCAAATGAATAAATTACTTTTAATTGGTGTAGTCCCAGAGCTATTTGTGGATATCTCAATTTCTAATCCCTTAATTACACAATCTCTTTTTATCACCATCCTATCATCGATATTTAAATCTGATCCTAATACAGGTACACCATTAAATAATAATCTTGGGTTAAATACTAAATCATTATCCGTATTTTCTACTAATTCGTTTTGAAGTAAATTTGCATTTAGTAAGATAACAAGTATTACATTAGCATCATTATTATTATTTGTTATTCCTAAATATGGAGATGACTCAATTTGCTTATATGGAATAATTACAGGAACTACAGAGCTTGATTTCTTAAAAGGTGAATTACATTGAGCAAGTACTGTTATCCCATTTGTATCTTTTAGTTTTTCATAGGAAAAATTTTCTAGATTATTGGTAGGTATATCATCAAATGAGAAAAGTACTTCCCCTTTATCAGTTAAGAAAAAAGAAGTGTCTACAAGTATAGATGCAGAGTTAATACTCGCAATATAATCATGTAATTCAACTCTTTTTTGAAGTTCTGATAATTTATTATTAGTAATTATCGTCACAAAATCTCTTTTCACAACATTTTTTAATATATTTTCATTAATATTTGACCATATCTGACTAATATTTCTTTCACATACTCTAGCCCATTGATTTGCAATATTTATTGCTTGTTTTTTATAAAATGAAGTAAATAATGAAAATTCTGTAGTTGTTAATAAAATAGCAAGAGCTAAGAAGATAGTAATCATCACTATTGATATCTTTTGGTGAAGCTTTAAGTCAGAATACTTTTTCATATTATTCCTTTCTAAACTCAGAAGGAGTCATCCCAGTCTGAGATCTAAAAATACGATTAAAGGATCTGTAATCAGAATACCCCAAAGAAAGTGCAATATCTTCTACTGATAAATCGCTCTCAATTAAAAGCTTTTTCCCCTCCTCTATTTTCACCCTATTAGCAAAATCTCTAAAATTCTCTCCAGTTTTATTTTTAAAATAGACTGAGAAATAAGATGGATTCATACCAAGTTTTTCTGCTATATCCCCAGATTTAATCAACTTATCATGGCTTTCTAATACCATTTGTCTTGCCCTATGAATTATAGAATCATTTTCTATCATAGAATCTGGAATTGCAACATTCATTAGATATTTTAGTTTTTCAATTAAGATATCTTTTAATTCATTTATATTGGCTATATGAGAAATTGATGCGGTTGAGGCCTCTTGTAAATACTTCTTTGATAAAAGAGATGCTTCAGAAAGTCGTTTCATTAAATCATTTAAAAAGAATATACACATTCCCTTAATGTAATTAGGAGGAGGTGTTTTGCCATTTAAAAGGGATAAAATAAATCCATCAACCCAAGACTCTAATTCTTTCTCATCTTTTGAAATTAGGAGTGCTTTAACATGTCCTGTATCAATATCGCCAGTAGTCATCCTAGGTATCTCATTAGATATATCTGTTTGAGTAAAAATTCCACTTCCATTACTATATATGGAATAGGAAAGTGCAAGTAATGCACTCTGATAGGATTTGGTTAGCTGATAAAATTGATTAACACTACAACCAACACCAATTAATAAATTGGTATTTTGCTCTATAAGTAATCGCATTGAGTGTATAGAATATTGCTCTTTACCTG
>JAQYFM010000056.1 GCA_028723145.1 Spirochaetales bacterium
ATTAAGTGATAGAGGTTTTAAGAAATCATTTGGATCATAGTTTGCACTCTTGTAAGTTAAACTGAGCGAAGATGTAAAATACTTATATAAAGCACCAAAAGAAAACTTAATATCATCACTCTTGAATACGTTATTTTCTTCCTTAAAATGCCAAGATAATGAAAATGTTAATTGACTTACCTTATATGATAAACCAGCTGTAATGGATTGGTTTAGTGGTGGTATTGTATACTTTAGTGTTGGAGAAAGCTTTCCTCCAAATATTTCATATGATTTTGAAAATGAGAGTGAATGAGACTTTACATTTTCCTTATCAAAGGAATAGATAGTTTCTTTCTTATTATTTGTAGTATCGGTAATTGTATTTTCTAATCTATAAAGATATGTATTAAAATTATAAGTTAAACCAAACTTTGAAAGATTTATTGTTGTATCACTTCTAAGTGTAAAGTTATCCTTCTTCTCATTTTTTGCTTCTTCCTTAAAGGAATATGAATATTCAGGTGAAATAACCTCTACTAAGCTAAAGTAATCACTTAAATTTCCTTGTAAAGTTATTTTTCCGTTTACTTTGTTTTGCAATACTTCATTTGTAAGTTCAGCATTATTTTTATTCTCATAGCTATTATTTAATTCTTCATTAATTGAGTACTTTAATGAAATAGAGGTAACCTTACCACTATTACTACTCTTATTTTTTTCCTCATACATAGGAGAAAGTAAAGGGTCTGTAAGAATAAAATAATCAGAAAATGCAATTTCCTTTTTCTCACCTTCTTCCTTATTAATACTTTCACTTTTGTAAGAAAAAATAGTTCCAGAGATATTTGCATTGAGTTTTGGGAGGTAAATATCTTCCATTAAATATGACTTTTCATATGATGAATAGGCATACTTTGCTTTTAATGATAAAGATGAGATTCTTGCACTATCAATAAATGCTGGTAAATATTTCTTTGGCATTGAAATAGATGAATCTAAATATGCTTCATACGATGTTACATTAGATGACCCTGAAGGGAATTTTTGTTCTCCACCCAAAAAGCTATCAATTGAAAAGCTTGTAAGTCTTCCACTGTAATCACTATAGGAATATGGATCACTATAAAATGGAAAACTAGCTTTTAAATTTAAGTTTGATAAGTTAATGTCTAATTGATTATTAGAATAATATCTAATCTTTGGCTCTGATAAAGTAATACTATTAGAATAGGAAATTCCACTTTTAGATGATAATTTAAAATTATTACTCTTTAATAGTAAATCATACCCAGCATGTAATCCGTTTTTTTCATATGCATCTAACAGGAGTGTCAAATAGCTTCCACTCTTTTTAGCCCACTCTTGTATTGGACTAGGCTTAATATTACTAACATCATAGTATAAGCCATTAGAGATTAAATCTTTATCATCTCCACTTTTTAATAGAGATGCAAATGATGATTCTTCTGAGTTATTTTCAAAGTTTGGGTATGTTCCAAATACTTCAAATGTGGTGGACGCAAAAAGTCCTCTTGAGGAAGAAAATCCAAATGCTGGATTTATTGTTAATCTTGAACCAGGATAAAAGAAAAATGGTATATATAGTAGTGGAACTCTACCAATTTTCAGGTATGCATTTGATAAAAACATATCTCCACCATCTAAAATAGCAATTTCCTTTGCACTAATTGTTGATAGGGATTTGTCCTTATCAGTCGTAATATATCCATCTAAGAAGTAGAGACCAGAGTCTGTATTTCTATAGTTTAAAAGGGATGCTGAGGTATTAAATGTTATTTTTGTTTTCTCATTATTTGTTCTTTCACTTTGTGTTGTTCCTCCTGTTACAACTAGGTCTCCATCGTTATATGAGTAAGTAACAACATCTGCACTGATATCAGATAGTCCACTTTTACTATTTTTATCTTCAAATTTAACATTGCTATATGCACTAACACTTTTTACTGTGTTATCAACTATCATTTTATCAGCAGATAATATCTTCTCAGGATCATCACTGTTAAATGAAAATGAAACCTTTACATTTCCTTCTAATAAAACATTTTTGTTCTCTAGCAATGTCATTTTATCTGCAGAGAGAATATTCATACTATATTCTCCCTGAGATTTTTGTGAACTAGAATTTTCTTCTGTTACTAGGTTTTCACTATCTAATATTAACTTTTTAATTTCATCATCACTTTTTCCTTCAGTTTCCAAGTCTCTTAATAATGCCATCTGGATTAACTCATCATGAGTTGCACTTAAAACCGCATTGGAAGAAAGTGAGGAAGAATAAATATTAGAAATAAAAATAACTGCAAGAAGTATTACAGCCCAAATCCTATTAACAGCTCTATGCAAGATATCTCCTTAAGAATTGTCCAGTATAGCTTTTTTCAACCTTGGCAACTTCTTCAGGTGTTCCTGTTGCAATAATAGTTCCCCCCTCATCGCCACCTTCAGGTCCTAAATCAATAATGTAATCTGCACACTTAATTACATCCAAATTGTGCTCAATTAATATTACTGAATTTCCTTGGTCAACTAATGATTGAATTACTTCCATAAGCTTCTTAACATCAGCAAAGTGAAGACCTGTAGTAGGTTCATCAAGAACATATAAAGTCTTACCAGTACTTCTTTTACTAAGCTCTAAAGCTAATTTTACTCTCTGAGCCTCTCCTCCTGAGAGTGTTAAAGCACTTTGGCCTAAATGGATGTAATCAAGACCAACAGCCATTAGCGTTTCAAGTTTATTTTTTATTGCAGGAATTGCATTAAAAAATTCATAAGCTTCGCTTACTGTCATATCAAGAACATCAGAAATGTTTTTACCCTTATATTGAACTTGTAATGTTTCCTTATTATATCTCTTTCCATGACAAACATCACAAGGTACATAAACATCAGGAAGAAAATGCATTTCAATTTTTATAGTTCCATCACCTTGACAGTTTTCACATCTACCACCTGGAACGTTGAAACTAAATCTTCCACTTTTAAAGCCTCTTGCTTTCGATTCAGGAAGAGATGCAAATAAATCTCTAATAGATGTATATAGCCCGACGTAAGTCGCAGGGTTACTTCGAGGTGTTCGTCCAATTGGACTTTGATCAATGTTAATTACCTTATCGATATTTTCACATCCATCTAAAGATTGGCATCCTTCGATTGTTTTATCCTTCTTTTTATCAAGGTGTGCTTTAACACTAGGAATTAATAATTCATTAAGTAAAGTTGATTTACCACTACCTGAAACACCTGTGAGTATTACAAGCTCTCCAAGAGGAATCTCAGCAGTTATATTTTTTAAGTTATTTAAAGTACATCCTTTTAATACAAGCTTTTTACCACTACCCTTACGTCTTTTTTGAGGTACAGGTATTGTTAGCTTTTTAGCTAAAAATGCACCAGTAATACTTTTTTCGTTTTCCTCAATTTCTTTAGGAGTTCCTTGTGCTGTGATATAACCACCATGCTCACCTGCTCCAGGTCCTAAGTCAACTACATAATCAGCAGCTCTAATAGTATCCTCATCGTGTTCAACAACAATGACAGTATTACCTAAATCTTTTAGATTTTTTAAGGTTTGGATTAACTTATCATTATCTCTTTGATGAAGACCAATAGATGGTTCATCAAGTACATACAATACACCTGTTAATGCAGATCCAATTTGAGTTGCAAGTCTTATTCTTTGAGCTTCTCCACCAGAGAGTGTTGCGCTAGCTCTTGATAAGTTTAAATATCCAAGGCCTACGTTATTTAAAAAGTTTAATCGAGCATTGATTTCTTTTAATATTTCTCTAGATATTTGCTTCTCTGTTTCGGTTAATTTTAAGCTTTGGAAGAAATTAATTGAATCCTTAACACTTAAACTTGTTACCTGCCAAATGTTTTTACCACCAACTAACACACTTAAAGCTTCTTTTCTTAATCTTTGACCTTGGCAATCAGGACAAAGATGAGTTTCTCTAAGAGAATCTAGCCAAGAGCGTATATACATTGATTGAGTTTCAAAATATCTTCTTTCAAGTTCTTTTAGTATTCCAGGATACTGTTCTTTCATGTGGTATTTTGCTGTCTTTTTTCCGTTTTCATATTCAACGTCTAATAACTTACCACCACCATAAAGCAATACCTTTTTAGCATCTTGAGGCCAATCCTTTAGTGGGATGGCAAGATCAAAGTTATATGCTTTTGAAAGAGCCTTCATATAAGAGTCACTATAATTAGCACTAGGATTATGAGTAACAATACCACCCTCAAGATAACTTTTATCAGGGTCTGGAATTATTTTTTTAATATCAAAATCACTTTTAAGACCTAAGCCGTTACATGTTGGGCAAGCACCATATGGATTATTAAAAGAGAAAAATCTTGGTTCTATTTCAGGCACTGTAATACCACAATCTGGACAAGAGTTTTTCTCACTATACAGCTCTTTTTTACCCTCAGTTACATATTCGACTTCAACAAGTCCATCGGACATTTCAGTTGCATGTTCAATTGCATCAGCAAGTCTTGCTCTGTCTTCTTTTTTGTTAATAAGACGGTCAATGACAACAGAAATAGAGTGCTTAAATTGTTTATCTAAAGTTGGTACCTCTTCATCAAGCATAAACATCTTGCCATCAACAATACATCTTGTGTAGCCAGCTTGAAGCGCATCGTCAAATACCTTCTTAAACTCACCCTTTCGTCCCCTAGCTACAGGAGAAGCAACAATTAAGCGTCCACCTTCTTGATGAGAAAAGATAATATCGATAATTTGGTCGACAGACATTTCAGATATTTCTTTTCCACAAACTGGGCAGTGAACATGACCACATCGGGCCCAAAGAAGACGATAGTAATCGTAGATTTCAGTAATAGTACCTACAATAGATCTAGGATTTTTATGGGTTGATTTTTGCTCAATAGCAATTGCAGGGCTAAGGCCTTCAATACTATCTACATTTGGTTTATCTAAGCGACCTAAAAACTGTCTAGCATATGCTGATAGTGATTCAACATATCTTCTTTGCCCTTCAGCGAATATTGTATCAAATGCAAGAGATGATTTACCGGAACCCGATAAACCACTCATTACAATTAGAGAATTCTTAGGAAGCTCTAAATCTATATTTTTTAAATTATGTTGTTTAGCACCTTTAATTATTATTTTATCGTTCATAGCTCTTCAATAGTATCAAAAAGGGCTTTTTCAGCATCATCATTAGTGACCTTAGTTAAAAGCTCACCATTTTTATATATGAATGTGCTATTGCCAATTCCAGTTACTGCTACATCTGCATGTTTAGCTTCTCCTGGACCGTTTACTTGGCAGCCCATTATTGCAACTGTTATATCCTTATTTATTGCTAATAATCTATTTTCAACTTTACTTAAGAAACCTTGAGAATCAAAAGAGTGTCTACCACATCGAGGGCAAGATACAATTCTTATTCCTCCCTTTCTAAGTCCGATAGTTCTTAATATTTCTACAGCAGCTTGTACTTCAGTTTCGATACTTCCAGTTATTGATACTCTAATTGTATCACCTATATTTTCTTTCATTAAATTTCCAAGTGCCCAAGTAGAACGTATTGATGATGTAACAACACCACCTGCTTCAGTAACTCCTATGTGCAAAGGGTAATCAAGTTCTTTAGCTAGCTTTCTATTTGCAGATAAAGTTACTTCAGGATCTGATGCTTTTAATGAAATTACAGTATTTTCAAAGTTCCATGATTCAAACCATGATACATATTCACATGCAGTTTCACACATTAAAGAAGGAGTATCTAACCCTTTAATGTTTTTTGGTAAAGATCCACTGTTAAGACCAATACGAATTGCCGCATTGTGGTCCTTAGCTGCTTTTACAACTTCTTCAGTTTTCCATTTAGGTCCGATATTTCCTGGATTTATTCTAATCTTTGGAGCACCACATTCTAGTGCTTCAATTGCCATCTTATAGTCAAAATGGATATCAGCTACAACAGGAATTGGAGAAAGCTTGCAAATTTTGGTAAAGTTTTCTTTATCCTTTGATGATACATAGCTAAAACGAATAATATCGCAACCCATAGCTTGTAATAAAGAAATTCTTCTAATTACTTCATTTACATCCGTATCACAAATTTGACTGTCATACATTGTTTGAATTCTAATAGGATTATCTCCACCTATTCCTAGGTTATTAATATAAGCAGTTTTCTTACTAAACATAATTACTCCAACACATACTTTATTGCTTTTTTGCACTCTTTTGTAAGATATTTTTCACCAGGTAAAAAAAGTGCAAATTCATCTTTCTTTAATAATACAGCACCAATTGTGTCTCTACTTTGTTTTACTTCTCTCCAAGTAGTTGCTATTTTAAGGCTACCCTCTTTAACAATTATTAGTGTCGATCTCTTACTATCCGAGTAAAAAGCATTCATTTCTTCACATTCTTTGTAGAGATATTTCTCATAATTCTTCAAAGATGGAAGAATTGCTTCATATTCTTTTAATCTTTCAATCTTATCTATAACCATGTAGTGAATGATAGCATAATAAGAAATTATTATCCTTAGACTTTAAAAAAAAGTTTTAAATTTAATTGACAATTAAACTGTAGGTTACTATAGTGGTTAATTAGTTGAGTAACTAACCAAATAAGGAGGATTATGAACTATAAGTTTTCAAACGATAGACCAATATTTCTTCAGCTATCAGAGTATATCGAAGCTGATATATTATCTGGTGTTTTTGCAGAAGAATCTCCTTTACCATCTACCACAGAACTCTCAGTTGAATTAAAACTTAATCCTGCAACGACTTTAAAGGGTGTAAACATTCTTGTTGATCAAGGATTAGTTGAGAAGAAACGAGGAATTGGAATGTTTGTAGTAAAGGGTGCGAGAGAAAAAATACTCAAAAAGCAGCGTAATGCTTTTAATGAAGAGTATTTGTTACCCCTAATTTCTATTGCCAAAAATCTTGGAATAGAAAGAGATGATTTAATTAAAAGTATAATGGAGATTTATAAATGATTTTAAAACTAGAAAATATAACTAAAAAATATTCTAAAGTTACAGCCTTAGATAGTATTAATACTTCCTTTGAAACAGGACATATCTATGGTTTACTTGGTAGAAATGGTGCAGGAAAGAGCACAATGATCAAAACTATTACTGGAAAAATATATCCTAGCGAAGGAAGAATTCTTCTAGACAATCTTGATCCAACAATGAATGAGAGTGCAAAAAGAAATATTTATTCGATTGGTGAGGATAATCCTTTTGTTAGTGATGAAAAGGTTAAAAAGATATTCAAAGAATTTGCATATTACACTAATAGAAACTTTGAAGATATGTGTGCCCTTGCAGAGAGCTTTGAATTAAACATTAATAAAAGTTGGGAAAAGCAATCAACTGGATATAGAACTATATTTAAAGATATTTTAGCCCTTACTTCACCTTCCAACTTTATTTTCTTCGATGAACCTATTTTAGGTCTTGATGCAACTCATAGAGAAAATTTTTACCAGTTAATGCTTGAAAAGTTTTCACCAGATAAGTGCTTTGTTATATGTATGCTGCGAAAAACCCTCACGCTTGCGTGTGGGATGAAAGCAGCTTTTCTTTACCTTAACAATTAACTAGGAAAATTAAATTTTCTATGTATATAATAAATATTGAAAGGAAATAAAAGGGGCGTAAATAATATAAACATACACAAAAATAGTAAGCAGGATAATAATTAATGAAATACTAATAATTCAGCATATCAAGTACATCGAGGAACAGAAAAATCATGATTGATGAAGAGTATAATAAGATATTAAAACAATATCATAAGGTTTCTGAGAGGCATATTTTAGTCGTTGAAAGTGATATTCCTTATTCTGATATACTTCAAGTTGTAACTCTTTCAGATAAAATTCGAAAAGCAGGAAACGAGCTTGTAGCTCTCATGAGAAAGAATTATGAGCAACTTCTACGCACAAAGAGATTCCGTAAGCTAATTGTTTTGTATGGTAACACCGAAGATAAAAATAAACGAAAGGATTTAGCTAATCAGCTTAGTGAAATGCAGAAAGACTATAATGTCACATGGGATTATTGTAGAAAATCCATGATTCCAATAGGTAAAAAATATGGAATAGATGCTGTTTTTGCATTAACTAAAGCTGAGGATATTTGGGGAGGTATGGAGAAATGCTTGTATGGGAGAGGAGTAACAATTCACTTCTCTAAATACGGAGAACTGCCTTGTATCAGAGCAAAACAGATAAATCGTGGTATACCAATGTCTGTAAAGGCTGAGCAGATACAATTAAAACTTGGTAAGATTAATTTTGGAATAAAGGTAATTGATAGATTTCAACGAGATGAGGTTAATGCAATTGTGTCCTATCTTGCTGAAGGTGAAAAGATAGATAGAAAAGCTGTTAATACATTCAAGGAAGATGCACGTTGTATAGACACATACAGGCCGTGCTATGCAACGCTTGTACCTAAAATAATAAGGCGCAAATACAGGGTATATTTACACCTGACCATTGAAGGTAAGGCAAAACCAAAATACAACAAGTATGGTAGCCTCCGACATAAGTATGGTAAAGGTATTATAGGTGCTGATATTGGTACACAGACTGTTGCGTATACATCTAATACAGAGGTGGGCTTGAAAAATCTTTCA
>JAQYFM010000057.1 GCA_028723145.1 Spirochaetales bacterium
TTTACTAATGGACAAATAAATAATTCATCGCCTGCTGTATTATTACTATATACTATTACTAACCAAAGTACTGATTATTATTCAAATAGCTTTATTTCACAATTTAAATCTGATTATAGAGGCTCTAATGGTGTAAATGGTCTTCCAATTACTATCAGAGATGACTCAGGTATTGTAGAAATAACAAAGAATAATGAAAAGTTATTTTTATATCCATTAAAAGAAGAAAATATTCAATATATTACACATCCTAGATATACAATTGAAAACCATGTTGATTATACATTCTCAACAACCCCAACTAAGTTTGCATTTTCTTTAAGTCCACTTGAAGATAAAAATGAATTTTTAGTTAAAATGACAATAAATGATAACGAAGATAATAGTCGTTATTTCTATCGATATAAAAATAATTTGACATTCAGAGAAAATCCAGATTCAAATCCCGATTACAGAAAAGATAATGACGATAAAGATGAATATGTAATTCATATCTTTGCTGCAGTAAATGTAACTAAATCATTAGCATCAGACTTTTCAAATGATTATTGGACTGATTTAAAAAACATAGCTAATATTGAAATAAAAAATAATTAATAATTGTATTGTTATAATTATAATTTTGTTAATTAATTATATTATTTTTATTAAATACTAATATAATCTATTAATTACTTTATTTAATTTGCTAAAGGTTAAAACTTATTATTTAATATTAGCAAGGTACCTTGCTAATATGGAAGAATTATCACTAAACATACAATTAATGAAAACCTTCAGAAGGTTAGGAAATTTGATCTCGACAAAGGCAACCCCATTTCAGGGCCAGAGAAGAATATTAAATTTAATTAGAAAAGAAGAAAAAAACAAATTCGTCATAGAGAGAACTATTAGAAAAAACTAATATGAAATCTGCATCACTTTCTGAAATCGTAATTAATCTTGAAAATAATAATTTAATTACAAATGGGCATACATCAATATTCATTGCACACAGATTATCTAAAATAAAAGATTCTGATTTAATTGTATTGTTAGATAATGGAAAAATATTAGAACAAGGAACTCATGAAGAATTACTAAAATTAAATGGACGTTATTAACAAATGTATAATCTTCAAACAGGAAAAATAGAAGAAATTTCTAATTTAGCAAGGTGAATATCTAGATTTTGTCTAATTTTTAGGTAATTCACCTATTATATTTTGGATATAATCGATATTCTGTCAACTAGACTATCTAATAACAGAATGCTATAGGTTGTAGTGGTGTTGATTTCAAACTCTATTTGGGACAAGCAAACTTTAAGAAGATCGAAGCTGATTTTATCCCTTTTTAAATCGTTAAAACGGTAACAGATAAATATATTCATTTCAAACTATAGTGGGTCAAGGGTATTATTTTAAACTCGTTTGGGTCAGAAACAACATTTACTTTTTCGCTGAACATCAAGAATTATCTTATTTTGATATAAGTTAATTCAAACTCTTGTGGTGCAAGGACCCTAGGACTTGTACCAGTCTAAGCTATTAAGCATACGTACATCGTATTACCTGTTTTTCATCCCCACTAGTTGATCATTAGTCTAGTCATTACTTTATATAATTGGGATGAAGACTTTGGTCTTCTCAAAAATGTAGTTGGTGACAAACGTTACAACTAATGTAAAAAGATTTTTCTTAACCTACTTAAGTTAGTAAATACTATAGTCTTATCATAGTTATAAATTGTTTGTTTCTAAAAATGGCATTTAACCCACAGAGAGTTTCTAAATTGAGTTACAGAATATGCTGAAAACTAGTACTAATAACTCATTGAGAAACTGCTACACTCCCCTTTTTAATAAAAAAATCGGTAAAAGAAAAATAGTTGTATTTACTTCTACCGATATAAAAATGTAATGAAACAAATATTAAGTAGTTTCAGCTTCTAATTCATCTGGAGTAATTTCCTTAGGAATTGGACACTGATAAGGTTGATTTCCAGTCTTTGCTCTTAGCTGCTTCCAAGCTTCTTCAATAATCTCAGGATTATTACAAAGGTCAACTGCTGTTGAAGCAATTATTTGACCTGCAAACAACATACCTCTATGAGCGAAATCACTCTTTCCGCAACTAACTGCTTGCCAGCTATGTGCAGCTGTACCTGCAGGCCATGTGCTCGTACCACATTGTGATACCGGACATACCCAGCTAACATCACCAACATCAGAGGAGCCTGGAAGAGGAATATTACCTGCTTTATTCCATGCTTTTGGTTTAATATTGAAGTCATCTTTTATTTGGTCAGGAGCTTTTTGAGTTTTAACAATTTCATGAGCAAAATCAAGATCACAAGCACCTAATATTGGATTTTCAATTTCACACATATTTTTATACATAACTTCATCCAAAGCAGGAATTAAGAGTGTATTACTAGTCCCCTTTAAGAACTTAATATCTACCTTAGTATCTGTCATTAAGGCAGCACCTCTAGCAATGTTATTTACTCTCTCATAAAGACTTATCAATTCAGGAGCAAAAGGAGCTCTAATTTGGTAAAGAGCTGAAGCATGTGCTTGAACGATATTTGGTGAAATACCACCTGTATCAGTAATTGCATAGTGTATTCTTGCAGTTGATGGCATATGCTCTCTTAAGAACTGAACACCAATATTCATTAACTCTAATGCATCTAGAGCACTTCTACCTGCTTCTGGAGCTGCAGCAGCGTGTGAAGCTTTACCAGTAAAGCTATAACGAATTGAGTAGTTTGCAAGCACTGGTCCTGGAGGCAACATATTAACATCACTTGGATGCCAGCATAATGCTACATCAAGATTATCAAAGATACCTTCCCTAGCCATGAATGTTTTACCACTACCACCCTCCTCTGCTGGGCAACCAAAGTAAATTACAGTTCCACTCTTATTTTCACTTTCAAGGTAGTGCTTATATCCAATTGCTCCCATAAGAGAACCAACACCTAAAAGGTTATGTCCACATCCATGTCCATTACCTTCACTTACTAATTGTTCTTTAACTGCAACTCCGGCTTTCTGGCTAAGACCAGGAAGAGCATCGTATTCACCTAAGAAACCAATAACAGGTTTACCGCTTCCCCAAGAAGCAGAGAAAGCTGTCTTTAGCCCTGCTAGACCCACTTTAACGCTAAAGCCCTCTTTTTCTAGAAATGTTTGATAATCATTTACGGACTGTTTTTCCTTAAAACGTATTTCAGCGTTTTCCCAAATCTTGTCACTTAAGAGGTAAAAGTCTTTTGAGCGCTCTTCTAGGTATTTATTTACTTCACTTTTGTTCATAATAGTGCTCCTTTCTTTTATTGATTTTATTAGAAATACAAACAATTACAACAGAACCAAGAAATAATAAAGCTATACATATTAATCCTGCAAAATGTAGCAATGCACCAATTTCTGCATTTGGTGTTTTTGTAGCATAAGGCTCAAGAAGATTTTGATGTACCTTAATTTCTCCTAACATAAAGATGATGAAAAATAAAATTAATTGCTCTAAAATACTTCCTGTGGTTTGTATTCTAGTTCTAACTAATGATCTCTCCTCTTTTACATATCTATCATCACAAAGATATTTTCTATTAGCATCAGATGATACGATATTAGCAAAAGCTTCACTAAGTACAATACCAATTAAATTTAAATAACTATTAGGAATAATTAGAAGAATTAAACTAACAGCAGAAAGTATTAAACATGGGTTACTAAGATTTTTAATACCTATTTTTAAAAGTATTTTTTTAATAATACCTGAAAAAACTCCACTAACAGCTATAGCAATATAAACAAGCATTGCCATTGAAGTGTTACCAACAGAAGTATGGTAAACCAAGCTAAAAAGCATTACAAAACTTTTTACTGCACCAACAAAGTATGTTTTAAAGGAATAATCTCTGTAATGTCGTCTTCTATACATTTCAACTAATATGAAAATCATGGCTGCAATTGGAGTAAGCCACATATAGACTGAAACACCAGAGAGCTGGTATTGCCTTAAAATAAGTAAACTCATTAGAGCTAAAATACCAAAGATAAAAAATACAGGACTTCGTTTACTACTGTCAAACGCGTTGTTATTATCAAAGAGATTATAAGACCTTAATTTAGTTGTTATTAATAAAATTAATAGAATATAAATAAAAAAGATAATTGGAATTAATGGAAGCTCATTTTTTCCAAAAACTAAAGTAAGAACCATTATACTTAGATAGAAAATAGTACCAAATGTCTTACTCTTTTTTAATTTTGGCTCTTCTTCAGTAATAATTATATATATAGGTGTAAACATTGCTCTATATGGAGCAAGTCCAATACCAATTAAAAGTGCACTTATCATTAATAATGGTCTATAAAGAGGTGAAAGTAACATCATTATTGCACCTACTAAGGTAATTAATAGACCACATTTTATTATTTTATATGGATTTGATATTTCTCCAAAACCTCTAAGTCCAATAATACAAGCTCTTTCGATTGAATATAAAATCAAAACAGGAACAAAGAAATTTACTGTTGAAATATCTTTACTTAATAGAGATGAGAAAATCATAAAAGGAAGTAATGTATAACTTTCAGATAAACTTGATAATAAGCCAAGTTCTAGCTTACTAATTTGATGCTTTGAAGCATTCACGTTATTACCTCCGAAAAGTAAATGATTAAATGTTACATAACAATTACTAGAAAAATTTTATATTATCACCTTTGCAACGTCAATTTTTTGGTCAAGCGAAAAATAAAAAATATGAGCTTCAGCAATAAATACCAAAGCCCAAAAGAACATGCCCCTCAGCAATTTATGTTCTTGAAATGAATTATAAAGCT
>JAQYFM010000058.1 GCA_028723145.1 Spirochaetales bacterium
TGCCCCTTCTCTTTTAGCTTTCTTTAAGTTTTCTTCAATCCAGGTTAATGTTTCAGGAAGAACTGAGCAAAAGGTTCCATTAGCATTAGTATCTAATGCAAGAATCCAAACTTTATTAGATAACTTATATAAATAACTTAAAGAGTTTTCATCGCGTATGGAATTACTGTAACCAAAATCTTCATACATTTTTGGAAAATCAACACTTTCAATGCTATCTGTTTCAATTGTTTTTCCATCTCTAAAAATATATGCAGAAGAATCTGTATCATGGTTTCCAGGAAGCACTAAAGTTGGAATACCATTGTCTATAAGAGGCTGTAGTGTTTGTATTAAATCACGATGACTTTCAAACGCACCATTTAAAGTTAAATCCCCACTCAAGATTACGCAATCAGGATTAAGTTTAATCATATCACGCACAAATGCACTTGTTATTTCAGGAGTAAGGTGAGTAACTTTACCATCTGCATTTTTAATGATTGTTAAAAAATGATCATCCATTTCAGCAATCTCATGGGATAAAAAATGAAGATCACTTGCATGGATGATTACACTATCTTTAGCAAATAGCGGGCTTAACAAAAAAAGTGAAATTATTACAAGAATTATTCTTTTCATATTTAGATAAATATTTCAGGGTTTAATGTTATACCACTTTGTTCAAGCATAAAATAAAGTGTTGATGGAACAACTGATGAAAGACCTACACTTGCAATGATATCACCCTTCTCAACTTCACTTCCAACCTTTACTTCAACTCTCTCTAGGTATGCATAAGTTGTCTTATAGCCCTCTTCATGGCTAATTACTACAAATCTACCAAGCTCATCACTTACACCTGCATCTACAACAGCACCTTTACCAGCAGCTGTTACTGGAGTACCTGCTGTTGCAGTTATGTAAATACCCTTTACACTCTTTCCATCTTTTGTTTGACCAAATGATGCTGTGATTGACCCCTTTAATGGAGAGGAGAAGCTAATAGAGGATGCAGATACAACCCCAATAGTTTCAACTGGATCTGGAATAAATAATTCCTGTCCAACCTTAATATTTTCACTCTTTAAGCCATTTAGCTCTTGAAGCTCTTTCCATGTCATATCAAGATCGAAACGGCGTACAATCTTAGATAGCATATCACCATCTTTTACTGTGTAATAAACACCATCACGGTCAGGGATCATTAAAGTAACACCCTTAGTAATTGCTGCAATATTCTTAATTTTATTTACACTAATAATTGTTTCAGGCTTTAAAGAATAAAGCTTGGCAATATCTGTAAGTGTTTGACCTTCTTGAACAACGTGTTCAGTGAAAGTAAGTTTTGAGCTTGGATTAATATCTTGCTTAATTGCTTGAGAAAGCTCTCTTGCTACAACTTTTTCACTTTCTTTAGGTTCAACACTAACACTTTTCTCTTCGACTATCTTTACTTCTTCTTTTACAGTCTCACTTTCTGGTGATACTTTAACTGGTTCTTTTACTTCAATACTAATAGGCTCATGAGATACAACCTTCTCACTCCTCTCTTCCTGAGGAGGTGCAAACAAAAGATACAAGACCACAGCGACTAAACATAGTAGAACACAGAATGCAGCGATCAAGCCAACCTTAGAAGAACTTGATCCTCTTCTACTTCGTGGGTCTGGGTTTAACATATCATCATAACTATCTCTGGCCATTTATTTTTTGACAAACCTCTTTAATAAGAATAATATACTTCTTGATGAGTTCCAATAGCAAAAAACTTCCTTTTTTTCTTCTTATCATCACAGGTACTCTATTTGTACTACTTTTAGTACACATAGCTTTCATCGTGATACCAAATAAAAATGCACCAAGGTACCATAATCCAGAGGTATCTTCTACCGTTGTCAGGGGTGAGATAACAGATAGAAATGGTAAGCTTTTAGCTATTCAGACAAGTAAGTATAACCTTTATTTCAGATTAAGTGAAATCGATGATTTACCAGAAGCTGCTCTCTTTATTTCTCCATATATAAAAATGAGTCAGCAGGAAATCTTAAAGCGAACTCAAGCATATTCTAAAATTGCACTAATTAAAAGAGGCCTTAGCATGCTGGAAGCTGCTGAGCTTGAGGAAGTATTAAAGCAATCAACATATAAAAATAAAATATATTTAGAGCGTTATGATGGGAGAACTTATCCTTCTTCCTTCCACGCATGTCAAACTATTGGCTTTGTTAATAGTTCAAATGTAGGGTTAGAGGGTATTGAATTATCTTATAACGATTTACTTCTTCCATACCCTGAACTTGGTAATGAAACAACATATGGAGATGATGTTGTTTTAACATTAGATTTAGACATGCAGTATCTATTAGATGTGCAAACTCAGGAAATAAGTGAAACTCATAATCCTGATTATGTTATGGGTATGATCATGGGAGCAAAGGATGGTGAAATCTATGCTATTTCATCTTATCCTTGGTATGATTTAGCAGCCTCTAACACAAGTAGTGATAACGAAAGGATGAATAGATGTATTTCTTACACCTATGAACCTGGTAGTGTATTTAAGATTTTTACTCTTGCTTGGTGCATAGAACAAGGTGTTGATATAAATGAACCATTTATCTGCGATGGAGAGGAAACTTTTACAGTAGATGGTAAGAGCTTTACTATCTCATGTCATGAAGCTCATGGAAAAGTAGATGGTGAAGCCATGATCGAAAAAAGCTGTAATGGTGCAATTTCCTATTGGGTAATGCAAACAGATCAAGAGGCATTTAGAGAGTATTTAACCTCTCTTGGCTTTTCTAAAAAACTTGATTTAAATCTTCCAGGTGTAACATCAGGATACCTTGCTCCACTTTCTAGCTGGTCAAATAGAACTCAAGCAACACTTGCATTTGGACAAGAAATTAGTGTAAATGCACTTCAAGTTGTTACGGCTGCAACAGCATTTACAAATGATGGCTATATGCTCTCTCCTTCAATTGTTAAATGTGTTAAGAACCATAAAAATCAAGTAGTAGAGGAAAACTCATTAACTTATAAAAAAGTTTTTTCAAAAGAAACAGCAGATAAAGTCGTCTCTTATATGGAAAAGGCTGTTGAAAGTGGAACTGCTAAAAAAGCAGGTGCAGAAGGTGTTAAAGTTGCTGCTAAAACTGGTACTGCGGAGATAATTAATGAGGTAACAAAGAGCTATCAAGATGGTTCATCACTTGCATCTACAATTAGCTTCGTTCCGGCCGATGACCCAAAATATATTATTTACTTTGCTGTTTCAGCACCAAAGGGGGATAGCATTTGGGGCGCAAATGTTGCAGCCCCATCTGTATCAGCAATAATTCAAGGTTTAATAAACCAAGGTAAAGTTAGAAGCTCATCTCAAGAGCTTGTTCAATTAAGTAATTGAGCGGCAAGACGCTTAACATCAATTCCAAAACCTTTAAGGTATTCAAGCACAACAGTTGTTGAGGCTTTCTTTAAATCTTGAGGAACCTTTTGGCCACATGTTGCAAAGCTAACCGGTTTTCCAACATCATAAGAAAAGGTTAAGAAAGACCCAATTGATTCAGTCTCATCGAGCTTAGTAACTATTAATGAAGAAATTGAGAAAGCATTATAGCTTTTGTATTGCTTCATCATATCCTCACTCTTTAAATTAGCAGCTAAGGTAAGTAAGAATGATGTTTCACTTTCTTTAAATAGGGATAACAAACCTTTAAGCTTTAAGTTTAGCGCACCATCCTCAGGGCTAATTCCCATAGTATCTACTAAGACTAAGTCGTAGCTTTTTAGCTTATCTTGAGCAAGTAAAACTTCATCCTCATCTTTAACAAGTAAAACAGGAATATTAAATGCATCACCAAAGGCTTTAACTTGTTCATAAGCCCCTACTCTGTAGCTATCGAGAGTAATAATGGCAACTTTCTTTCCAACGTTTTGATATAAAGAACTAATCTTTGCAAGAGTTGTAGTCTTTCCTGATCCAGTTGGACCTAAGAAAACTACATACTTTTTAGGATGCGCCTGTGATAAATGATCGATACTAACATTAGAGATAATTCTATCAGAAAGCTCTAAAGGAAGGTCTTCTGCATCCCAATTTAAGTCTTCTAATACCTTTTCTCTAAATGGTCCTTTAATATCATTTTCATCTAAAAGACCAGAAACAATAAAACTCTTTTTGTTTTCCTTCTTCTTTAAGTTAGTCTCTAACTTTTCCTCTAGTGTTAATGATTGAGGATCAGGAGTACGAGCTTCCTTTTCAAATTCCTTTAGATCATCTTTTGTTACATTGTTATCTTGGTTGTTAACAGCCCTTTCAGGTGCTAAGTAACAAACAATTTCACATTTATTACGTTTTTTAGCAAAAAGTCCACCCCCGACTGTGAAGTCACGTCGGGAATGGATTCTAACTCTTTCACCGTATTTAACTTTTGCCTCATTGACTGCACTTTCATAGGAGTCAGAGGTAATGGTGATATACTCCATACTTAATTTCCTTTATAGAATATAGCGTGAAAGATCCTGACTTTGAGCGATATCCTTTAATCTCTCATCAACATATTCTGGTGTAATTGTAACAGTCTGACCAACAATTTGATCTGCAGAAAAACTAACATCTTCAAGAAGTTTTTCCATAATTGTATGAAGTCTTCTTGCACCAATGTTTTCATTAGTTTGGTTAACCTCATGAGCGAGCTCTGCAATTCTTCTTAAGCCACCTTCAGTGAACTCAAGATCAACACCTTCTGTTTTAATTAATGCTTTATATTGCATTGTAATTGCATTGCTTGGCTCAGTTAAGATTCTATAAAAATCATCTGCAGATAAATCATTTAACTCTACACGAATTGGGAAACGACCCTGGAGCTCAGGAATTAAATCAGATGGCTTAGATAGAGAGAATGCACCAGCAGCAATGAACAGGATATTTGTTGTATCAATTGCACCCCACTTTGTTGAAACCTTAGTTCCTTCAACAATTGGGAGAATGTCTCTTTGAACACCTTCTCTTGATACTTCACCTCTTCCACCGCCGTCTCCGCCCCTTTGAGCAATTTTATCGATTTCATCAATGAAGATAATACCCATTTCTTCACATCTAACTTTTGCTTCATCGATTGCTTTCTCAGGGTCTACAGCTTTATCCATCTCCTCTTCTTTAATGATTTCACGTGCTCTCTTAATAGTTACCTTTCTAGTTTTTGGCTTTTGGAAGAGAGAGCTTAATGAACTCATTGCTTCTTGAATATCATCGGTCATATTGCCATTACCCATAACACCAATTTCAACACGTGTTGATGGATTAACTCTCATTTCAACTTCTTTATCTTCAAAAACACCATTTAAAAGAAGCTCTTTAAATTTATCTCTTGTCTGAGTAATGCTTTCTTCCATCTGGTTAGCACCAGCTGATACTGTAGGAAGTAAAAGATCAACAAGACGGTTATTAACTCTTTCACTAACCTCATCTTCCTTACTCTTAGCCATTTCATCTCTAACCATCTGAATAGATGTTGCCATTAAATCTCTAACCATTGACTCAACATCACGACCGACGTAACCAACCTCGGTGTATTTAGTTGCCTCAATTTTGATAAATGGAGCATTTGCAAGTTTTGCAATTCTTCTTGCAATTTCTGTTTTACCTACACCTGTTGGTCCGATCATCATAATGTTCTTAGGATTAATTTCTTCTCTAATAACATCTGGAAGCATCTTTCTTCTTGCTCTATTGCGAATAGCAATAGCAATCATTTTCTTAGCTTCATCCTGGCCAATAATATATCTATCGAGTTCCTTAACAATTTCGCGTGGGAACATTTCATCAAGTTTTTTCATTTAAATAACCTCTGTAATGATATTTGAATTTGTATAGATACAAATCTCTGATGCGATTTTTACACTCTTTTTAGCAATTTCTTCAGCTGATAATTCAACCTTACTATCTAAATATGCTTCTGCTGCAGAACGAGCGAAATCACCACCGGAACCAATTGCAAGGGTATCGCCTTGTGGTTCAAGTACATCGCCAACACCTGAAATTAGAAACATCTTAACACCA
Organism: Spirochaetales bacterium; assembly: GCA_028723145.1. Classification (GTDB taxonomy): domain Bacteria; phylum Spirochaetota; class Spirochaetia; order Sphaerochaetales; family Sphaerochaetaceae; genus Bullifex. Next base: position 6,047 of record JAQYFM010000058.1, read on the forward strand.
TCAGATGCAATCATCATTGCTTCTAGATTTCTAAGTTGTTTATCCATTCTCCACTGCTTAGCAAGCTCAACAGCAGCACGAGTTAAGTCACCTGAATATGTCTTTAATTTTGCCTCAAAAAGTTCAAAAAGAGTAAATGCATCTGCAGTTGAACCTGCAAATCCAATTATTACCTTACCGTCATATAATCTTCTAACTTTTCTTGCATTACCTTTTACTACTGTATTACCTTGTGTAACTTGTCCATCTCCTGCTATAGCAATGTGACCATTTTTTCTTACACAACAGATAGTTGTTCCTTGCATTTTATATTCTCCTATAACTTTATGCATGTGGGTGCGCTTTATCATAGGTTTCATGAAGGCGCGCCTTAGTTACATGCGTATATATTTGAGTTGTAGAAATACTCTCATGTCCAAGTAATTCTTGAACAACTCTTATATCTGCCCCTCGATCTAATAGATGAGTTGCAAAACTATGCCTTAATGTGTGAGGAGTAAACTCCTTATCAAAACCACAAAGAGAGGCATACTTTTCAAAAATAATATGAGAAGAACTGAAAGGCAACCTGTTTCCTCTATTTGAAACTAGAAATGCCTTTTCAGCTATTTTACCTTTTTCAAGTAAAAAAGCTTCTCTTTGCTTTAGATAATTTTCAATTTCAACAGCTGTCGACTTAGAGAAGAAAAGAAATCTTAGCTTCCTTCCCTTACCTCTAATTAGTACTCTACGCTTTGAAAACTCAAAATCATCAACATTTATCTCTAAAGCTTCACTTATTCTTGCCCCACTATTATAGATGAAAAGAAACATAATATGATCCCTTTCATCGAAAAAATCTTTTCTTGGAATACTAAGTAATTTTTTTACTTCATCTTCAGATAAGAAGGAAGGCAGGTGAAAGCCTCTTTCAGATACTGAAATATCTTGAAAGACATTATGTTTAATAAAACCTCTTTTTACTAAATATGTAAAGTATGTTCTCCCTGCTGTAATCTTTCTAAGTACACTTTTTTGAGCATAATTAGATTTAATTACCCTGATGTAATCACGAGCATCGTGGAGAGAAAATTCATCTACCTTAATATTTTTTTTATCAAGGTATTCGTATAAATCTTCTATGTCCTCCCTATAAGCTGTAATAGTACTATCAGTGAGGTTTCTAACATTTTTTAAATATGTGAGAAAGTCATCAATGTTATCCATACGTTTTGATAATAATCCTATTTATACTTTGAAAAAAAGTAGGTTTTGCTCTTTATCTTTATAAAGATATCCTTTTGGCTCAAGAGTACACATTCTAAGTAAATCTTGAAAAGAATCAGTTACGAATGCTCCCTCTGCAACTAACCTCCTTGCTCTTTTGTCCTTTAGACTATTTCTATGTAAAACAATATCATTACCTTTATCTAAAGCTAAAAGAGCTAACTCATATTCTCTCTTTGAAAGGGAGAAAAAGACAAGAAGTGGTAAGTTAGAAATTAAAGTATCACAATATCTTTTTGTTTCATAGCTATACTCCTCATTACTTTCAAATGGAGATAGTACTTGGCCTGAGTTTAATACAATTAAGCTTAGTGTTTGCTTATATTTTTTAAGAGCTATTCCAAGTCCCATATCTAGTATAACTCGAATACTTCCATTTGATATAAAAGCACCACTAAGCACTGCATGCTCACTTCCAAATAAAGATCTTATAGTAATGGGATAGCCATTTAACAAAGCTTCAGCACTATATAGCTTTATTAGCTCTTTTTCTTCCTCATTAGGATAGGAGCTACCGATAAAAGCAATTGATGAAGCAACATTCTCACCTATAGACATAAATACTTCACTTTCTTCGGTAGCAAAGCATGGAAAAGTCTTTTCCCCTTTTTCGAGAATCGAAATACCTTGTTTAAGTTCTTTTTTATACACTTCTTGATAATTACACTGTTTTAGTATTCTCATACTAATAATAATAAATTTTTAAAATTTTTTATTTGAAAATCTTATTAATTTATTTATAAACAGTCATAAAAAACTAGAAATAAGCTTTCAAATTTATCATATTAAGTAAAAGAGGTAATTTTAATTCACATTACATTTAAGGGGAGGATAAATTGACTTACTTAGATTTTATTAAAATTTGTGAGAGTCTAAATAAAAAGCGTAAAGATTATAAGATTGGTAAATACATTTACAACAGTAAAACTCATTCTCTCTCTGATGATAACGGTAATATAGTATGTAATAAGGTTGTACATATAGATGACTTAGAGAAGTTTGTAATTGATGAATTTGAGCCTATCATTTTCTATATTGCTGATAATAGAGATGGAGGGTTTAGAAGTACAGTTATTACACCCAATTTAAAGGATGTTTCAGGAGAAATACTTAAGCTTCATAAAGTAGTGGCAAGATGTCCAAGTGAAGTATTAGAAAAGAGTAATGAATGGGAAGAAGTAAAGAATTTCAACAATTGTTAATCATCAGAGAGAGGAGAAAACTCATCAAATACATTTAATAAATCATCACTATTAAGGTGGGTATATATCTGTGTTGTTTTGATATCACTGTGCCCTAAAAGTGTTTGAACTTCCCTTATATTTGCACCATGAGAAAGTAGATGTGTTGCAAAACTATGACGAAGTGTATGGACCGTTGCATTGAGGCCATACATTTGGATTAAGGCATGGTAGCGTTTATGCATTGCCTGTCTTGTGAGCTTTAAACCTCTACGACCCAAAAAGAGTGCATCTTCGCTATCTTTATTCTTTTTTATTCTTCTATCAGCGCTCTTCTTTCTTCTACAAGCTAATATAGGTCTTACGTTTTCAATGTATTCATCCAAGGCGGAAGCAGCAACTTCGCCAACAAATGTAAGACGTTCCTTATTTCTTTTACCAATTACTCTTAATGTTTTTTCATTTCTATCATAGGAAGATAGTGTTAAATCGATTGCTTCACTTATTCTTAAGCCACAAGAATAAATTACTTCAAAAAATGTATAGTCACGAAATGAGAGAAGGTTATCACCCTCTTCATTTTTAAACATCGAAAGTATCTCATCTACCTCATCTTCAGATAGTGTGTGAGGAAGATAATCTTCTTTTTTAGGCTTTTCAAGAAGTAATGCAGGGTTATCTTCTCTAATTTTTTCAATTACTAAGTACCTAAAAAAGGATCTTAATGCAGAGCCTACTTTACTTACTGTTCTAGAGTGCATATTACTAGTGTGAAAAATTACATAGTCCTCAAGCTCATTCAAAGTTAGCTGAGAAATATCTAGTTTTTTCTCTTCACAATAAGATAAGAGGGAGGTCACTTCCCTTGAATAGACCTCCCTTGTTTTTTCCTCAAGTCTCCTTTCATGTTCAAGGTGATCGAGGTAGTCTCTAATTAACTCTTTAGACTGAAAGGATAGATTATTTATCACTATCATCCCCTGAGCGATATCTCATTACAGCAGGAATTGAGTAATCATTTGCTTGAACTCCACGTTTTCCAAGTTGTTGCTGTAAATCCTGCCATCTATTTACTGTGATTGCCTCAGCGTCTGAAACTGCTGGCTTCTGAGGCTGAGGTTGTGGAGAATCTACCTTATTAGCTCTTGAGTCAATGTGCATCTGCTGTTCCTTAGGTTGCTCATTATTGTTAACAAATCTTCTTACAGCAGATTCTGTATCAGATTCACCACCCATAACCTCAGTCTTTGGCTCAAAGCCAGTTGCTACAACTGTTACTTTGATTCTATCACCAAGCTCAGGGTTAAAAGCCTGACCTGCAATAATAAGTGCATCATCAGCACAGTTTTCTGTAATTAACTCAACTACATCTTGGTACTCTTGAAGTGTTAAGTTATCGCTACCTGCTAAGTTAACAAGAACACTCTTAGCACCATCGATAGAAGCATTCTCAAGAAGAGGATTACTAATTGCTTCTTTAGCAGCATCAATTGCGCGATTTGCACCTTCACCAAAGCCAATACCCATTAAGGCATCACCCTTACCCTTCATTACTGTTTTAACATCGGCAAAGTCGATATTAATTTCACCAGGTTCTGTAATTAACTCACTAATTCCCTGAACACCTTGGTAAAGTACATCATCAGCAATTAAGAAAGCTTGCTTAATTGGTGTGTTATTCTCTACTACCTTTAGTAGATATTGGTTAGGAATTAAAATCAAGGTATCTACCTGCTTTCTAAGGCGTTCAATACCAGCTTGAGCAAGCATGAATTTCTTTTTTCCTTCAAAAGCAAATGGTGTTGTAACTACAGCAACAGTTAGTGCATTACAGCTCTTTGCAATTTCAGCAACAACTGCAGCAGCACCAGTTCCTGTACCACCACCCATACCAGCTGTAATAAATACCATATCTGTATTTTCAAGTTCTGCTTTAATTTCTTCCTTTGACTCTAAGGCAGCCTTTTCACCAATCTCAGGCTGACCACCAGCACCAAGACCTCCAGTAAGCTCCTTTCCAATCGCGATACGGGTCTGAGCATTTGATCTCTGCAAGGCTTGAACATCTGTATTCAAAGCTACGAAAGAAACCTTCTTCAGTCCTGATGCGATCATTCTGTTAACAGCATTTCCCCCTGCGCCGCCTACACCTACTACCTTAATAATTGTTGGAACTGCTTGTTCCCCTGTTGTAGTGTCTTCAATGTCAAAAATACCAAATCCCATATCTAACTCCTAAAATAACTTACCAAATAAACCCTTAAGCTTAGAAGCAAAAGTACTCTTTTCCTCTTTTCTATTTCCTTGACTGCTTTGGTTACTAATTTTTCTAGCTTCACTTTTTAATAATCCTAGTACAGTTGAGTACTTTGGATCGATATAGCTTCTATCTAAGCCTCCAATTGCTTCTGGAAAACCAATTCGCGCTGGAAGGCGGAATATTTCACTAGCTAAATCTGTAACACCAGATAAAAGAGAACCTCCACCAACTAATACAATTCCACCACCATAGTTGCCTTTTGTCTCACACTTCTCAAGTTCCATTGATAAAAGTGTAAAAATTTCAGCCATTCGAGGTTCAATTATTTCTGCAAGAGCTCTTTTAGGCATTTTTATTGGAGGAAGCCCTCCTACCTGTGGAATTATTACCATGTCATCAGGATTAACAGCTGGAACGTAACATGAACCAGATTGACACTTAATTTGCTCTGCAACCTGCTTTGGCTTATTTAAAATGTATGATAAATCGCTTGTAATTGAATCACCACCAAATCCAACACCACCAGCATAGATTGGGCTTCCACCTGAGTAAGCAATCATATTGGTTGTTCCATACCCGATATTGATAATGATTGTACCCATCTCCTTATCTTCACTAGATAGTACTACTTCACTATCAGCAACTGACTGTAGCATTAAGCGCTGAACTTGAAGTCCTGCACGTTGAACACACTTTCTTTGATTTTGACAAATAGAGGATGAACCTGTAATTAACAATACCCTACTCTCAAGTCTTCGACCAAGCATATCAATTGGGTCTTTAATTCCACTTCTACTATCTACCTGAAAGTCCTGAACCAAGGTATGTAAAAATTCTCTATCTTGAGGAAGCTCTCTAGCACGTGCTACATCTAAGCTTCTATAAATATCATCCTTTTTTATCTCTTGCTCTTTTGAATTAATTCCAACTACTCCAACAGATTGAATACCTTGGATGTGGTCGCCACCAACACCAAGAATTGCAGAGTGCACTTCGCATCCTGCCTGTAGCTCTGCATCTGAGATAACTGAGTTTATGGTACGTAGAGTTTGTTCAATATTTACTATGGATCCAGAGCGAACTCCTTCGGTTGGTTTTTCGCAAAGGGCATCAATCATTAGATTACCTTCGCGACCTACAGAGCCAATAACAGCTCGGGTCCAACTCGATCCAATATCAAGCCCCATCATTATTCTGTCACTTGCCATAATTTATATCTCCTGACGAGTAGCGCTTTACGAGTGCATCCTTATATAAATCATATCGTATCATAGACTTCTTCGTATAAGTACTAATCTCGCTCTCTGCTTCTTTTCTGATAACTTTTATACTATCACTGATTCGATTCTTTGACACTCTCTCTTTAACAAAAAGTTGCGAAGATAGTGGTCCTAGAGTGATAACAATTTGTCCAAAGCCATCACCATTGTTATTATCATACTTTATTCGGGTTATCAATGCACTATTTTCTTCACTTGAAGAAGCAATTAGTTCTAGTACACTATCAAGTTCTCCTCTAACTCCATAGTTTAAAAGATAACTAATATACTCAGGAAGTACCTCAATAACAACCATTCTATTTACTAAAAATTCTACTTCATCATCTCTAACCCTATTAAGTTTTCCATTGGAAACAATGTAGTAGGAATTGTTGTCACTTAATAAACACTTTTGAGGTGTAGGTGAAATATGTATCTCTAAAGTTGAAGGAAAAGACCAAATTAAAGTTACATCATCAACCTCAGCAAAGGCTTTTAGCCTTGCTCTTTCCTTATCAAAGTCAAGGTTAAATCTATTTTGTGAATAATATGATGAAATAACATTTTCCAAGCTTTTACTTACATCACTTACCCCAAATAGTTTTATAGCTGAAATGTTAAATAGAGGTATAAAAGACAGTGAATAGAGTACTGTTATTACAAACAGTGATAACAGTATCAACACTACTATCATTACCATTGTTCTGCTTTTAGCCATTTCTCACCTTCACAGAATCTTTAATAACTCTATATAACAAGCCACATTCAATTATTATTACAAATAAATTTGTGCCACCTTGGCTAAAGAATGGTAGTGGAATACCTGTTGGTGGTAATAATCCAGTTACAACAAAAATATTTATTAGGACTTGGATTATTATCATCATTGTTATTCCAAGTGCCAAATTACTAAAGAATTTATTTCTAATTCTTTCTCTTTGGCAAGCTCTCATTCCTAGTACCATAAATAGGAAAAAGAGAATAAATAAAATGAATATACCAACAAAACCACACTCTTCTGCAAAAGATGAGAAGATAAAGTCATTTTGAACTTCAGGAAGTGAACCTAGTTTATAGTATCCGTTTCCTAACCCCTTTCCAAATAAGCCACCTTCTTTAATTGCAGAAAGTGACATATTTACCTGCCACTCAAGCCCTGTTGGGTCTAGTCCTGGAAATAAAAATGAAGCAATACGTTTAACTCTGTAACTCTCACTTAGTAGTAAGAATAATGCTGGTGGAGTTAAAAAGGCTACAAATGTAATAATGTATCTAAGTTTAAAGCCACCAGATAAACATAGTATTAATCCAGTTAGTAAGAATAGTATTGTTGTTGTATATGCTTTTTGCATTAGTATTAATGCAGAGAAAACTAATATGATTAATATTGGTATTAAATAGTACCAGCCTAAATATTTTTTAAAGTTTTCATCGGAAAAGAATGTACTTAAAAAAAGAATTAATGCTAGCTTTGCTATTTCACTTGGTTGAAAGGATGGAATAAGTGGTAAGTCAAGCCACCTTCTTGCTCCCATTACGCTTACTCCAAATGGAGAAAATAGTGTTAAGAGTAATAATATAAATGAAAGAGCTAAAAGCAAATATGAAGATATTTTTAACCACTTTTCAGGTATGTAATTAATTATTATTGCAGCAAATAATCCTAAAAGGGCAAAAATGCCTTGCTTTAAAATGAAATAGTAATGAGGAAGTCCCTTTGATATTGCTTCTGGATAGCTTGCAGAATATAGAGTTAGACCACCCATTAATATTAAAATTAGTGTTACACAAATAAATGTAAATGGAGATAGCGCTCCTTCATTTCTATCTCTTACAAGTTCAAGTGTTTCTCTATAGTCACTGTAATCAACAATTCTATCTTCTCTCATTTTGCCCCCAAGAAAAGAGTAACAGATAATATAGAGAATAAAAATGAAATGCAGGCAAATCTATCACAGATTTTTTCCTCTTTATACCCTTTCTTTTCTAATGCATGGTGTATTGGTGCAATAGAAAAAACTTTACGTTTGAATACTCTAATCGAAAAGATTTGAATAAATGATGAAAGAAGCTCTAGTGCAAATACCCCACAAGATAGTGCCATCATAAATGGTTTAGTACTAAGTAATCCTATTAAAGCTAAAATTGAACCTAGCATATGACTTCCTGCATCACCCATAAATACACTTGCCTTTGGTGCGTTGTAGTATAAAAAAGCAATGTATGAGGCTAATGCAATTAAGGAAATACTTCTTATTGAGTTAAAACAAAATGCAAAAACTATAAATGGTGCAATAGAACACTTTGTAGCAAGGCCATCTAAGCCATCTGTAATGTTTACTCCATTAACTATAAATACAATGTAAAAAGTTGTTAAAACGTAATAAATTACTTTATTTGTATTTGTATAATACCCATAATTTCTAACAAGTATAGAAACAATTAGAGCAGCAATTATTTGAAGTAAAAGTTTTGTAAGACTTTTTAATCCATCACTTGATACTCTTTTTACTTTTAGAAAATCATCAATAAAGCCAACTAAGAAAAACAAAACAATTGTAATAACTGCGATCAAGCCTTCATTAGTTCTATAAAAAAATAAAAAAGTAATTATTAAAGATATTATTATTGCAACAGAACCAAAAGCAGGAGTACCTGCTTTAACCATGTGCTCACTTAATTCAGGCTTTATTGGAGATGTAAATTTTAATGAAGCCTTTATTACTAAAGGCATTAAGAGAAAGCATATTGAGAATGAAAAAAAAAGTGACAATCAACATACCTCCCTAAGAGAAGGGTATAAGCGTTCTAGAGCCATTACTCTACTACCCTTTAATAGGACTAAATCACCTTTCTTCGTCCTTTTCTTTGCTTCATCGCAAAGTGAAATAAAATCTGGAGTGTAGAATACCTTATCCTTTAAACCTAGCTCAACCAATCTATTATAAGTTGCTTTTACTTCTCTTCCATAAAGTAGGATATCATCAACATCAGCATTATATAACTCTTTTGCAAGCTCTATGTGGGATGAAATACTCTCCTTTCCCAGTTCTCTCATATCTGCAAGTACTACGTGCTTACTTCCATTTGTTTCGAGTCTACTTATTGTTCTTATTGCATCAATTGAAGATGGAAGATTTGCATTATAGCAATCTTCAATAATTTCAAGGCCACTTTCCATAACAACCCTTCCCCTACCAAATAGGTTATTAATACTTGAAAGACCATTAATTATTTCATCATCAGAAAAGCCTAAATACTTTGTAACGGCAATTGCAATTGATGCATCAATTAGCTTTGCCTTTGTTATTACTGGAATAATAAAACTTCTATTGTTATAGGTAACTTCAAATCCATTTAAACCTAAATCCTTAATACTATCAAAGGCAAAGGAAACAGGATTTAAAAGAGGATAATTTTTCTTTATTACTTGGTAATAGCTATCCTCTTCTACCATAAAGCCTACTGCATTTAATGATAGAATTTTAGATTTTTCTCTAGCTGTTACATCTTTAGAGCCAAATGACTCAAGATGACTATTTGAGATATTAGTAATTACAGCAATATCAGGATCTAAAGTTTTTACCATTTTATCCATTTCGCCAACATGATCAATTCCACATTCAAAGACACAGTACTTACTATCATTTTGTAAATTCATCATGCTGATTGCTAAGCCATATTCACTATTTAAATTTCCAATAGTAGAAATACACTTCTCTCTTTGGCTAATGATTGAGCTAATCATTTCCTTAGTTGTTGTTTTTCCACAACTACCAGTAACACCAATTGATATTAAATTTTTGATCTCGTGTCTTTTAACTTCAATTACTTTATGTAAGTCTTCTAATGGAGAATGAGAAAATACTATATTAACTCCTCTATCAATTAGAGGTTTTGCAAATGAAAAGTTATCAAGACTAGTTAATATAGCACTTGCCCCATTTTCTAGCGCAGAAGATACAAAACTAAAGCCATTTTGACTTTTTCCTTTAATAGCAACAAAAAGAGTTCCCTTTTTTACACTTCTTGAGTCAAAGGAAACTGCATCAATTATGGCATTTCCAAAGACTAATGAATTAGTTATTAAGGTAAACTCTTTAAGGTCTATTTTCATTTATTTTCACCTCTTGCTAGCAAGATTGAAGTTCTATCAATTTCCTCATAAGGAACAAGTTTTTTAACAGATCTTTCTATTAATGCTTCTGGACTTTTTGCTGTAGCTATCTCACTTTCAAGTATTCTAGTTTGATCTTCAAGAACTAATACTCTTTCTTCACTGACCTTTATTTTCATCTCAAGATCGCTTTTAGCAGCTCTCTGAAATAGAGAAATAAATACAGAAGCAAATGCAAAGAAAATAATAAATAACACAAGTACCTTATTAGGAGTAGTAAACCATTTATTAATCTCTTTTTCGTTAATCATACTTTTTTTCAACAATCCTTAGCTTTGCGCTTCTACTAGGTGAATTAACACTAGTTTCTTCTTCCGTAGGACAAATCGGCTTTTTTGTAAGTATTTCGATTGTCCCATTATTAGCCTTTTCATCCTTAAAGAACCATTTAACTTTTCTATCCTCTAAGGAGTGAAACGTTATTACCCCGATTCGGCCACCCTTCTTAACAACTCTTACAGCTTCCTTAAGTGCGGGCTCAATTCTATCAAGCTCTTTATTTACTTCAATCCTAATTGCTTGGAAGGTGCGAGTTGCAGGATTAATGCGACCATGGCGATATTGAGCTGGTACAGCTTGTGCAATAATATCTGCTAATTGCTTTGCACTTGTAATACGCTTTAATTCGCGTTCTCTACAAATACGCTCTGCAATTCGCCTTGAATATCGCTCCTCACCATATTTATAGATAATGTTTGCAAGTTCATCTTCAGGGTAAATATTTACAACATCCTCTGCAGATAAATCTTGTTCTGCATTAAGACGCATATCTAGCTTTTCATCGTGTGCAAATGAAAATCCTCTTTCTGATTCAACGTAGTGATAAACACTAATTCCTAAATCAAATAAGATAATATCTGCACTTTCACTAGCTCTTGCTTTTAAATAATCATTGAACCAACAGTTTTGAGGTTCAAACCGTTTTCCATAATCCTTGAACCTTTCTATTGCTTTCTTTTGAATCTCTTTATCTCTATCAAGTCCAATGACCTTTAGATTTGGATACTTTTCTAAAAAGAGCGCAGTATGACCACCCTCACCTGTTGTGCAATCAATCATGACAGGTTCCTCTGAAACAGGTTTAAGGTACTCAAGGACCTCTTTGTGCATAACTGGGTAATGACAGATTTCCATTTGCTCAGCTCCTCTTCATCTCTGCTAGCTCTTGGGCAAGTTCTGAAATTGATTCATCAGAATCTAAGTCCTCATACATTTCTTTATTCCAAAGCTCAATGTACTTACCCATTCCAATTAATATGATTTCTTCTTTAACACCAATAGAAGCATGTTCTCTTAATGAAAGAGGAATGTTGATTCTTCCATTTGAGTCGATATCAAGAACTTGAGATGGGGAGACAAACTTTCTTGTAAACTTTCTTACTACAGGAGATAGGATTTGTAGTCCGTCTTGACCTGCAATTGCATTAGTTACTGTCTCGTCAAAGAACTGTGGGGTAAATATAGCAAGGCAATTTCCATCAAAACCTTTAGTAACTACTATTTGTGAGACACCAAGAAGAGTACGAAGCTTGGAAGGTATAGAAACTCTACCTTTCTCATCTACTCTTACAATGTACTCACCGGTAAGTAGCATTCAAAACTCCACCACTTTATGGGATTTTATCCCACTTTTTACCACATTCTACCCCATAACTCCCACTTTTTGAGAATTTTTGGATAAAATAAATCTTTTAAAGTGTGCGTACATAAAAAAACTACCTAAAGTTAATTAGGTAGTTTTCTTTTATAACATTAAATAATTATTTTATATTTTTTGGTAAAAATATGTTGTAATCAATATCTGGGAAAATTGCATTTCTTCTTTCAGCTTTAATGAGCCATTCAGTATTAACTGCGTTTTTACACATATTAGAATATACAACATTAAATGAACCTACATGGTTTCTAAGACGCTTCTCAGCATACCCTACACTTGTTTTATCATATAGGATATAAGGCCAGTCAGATGCCATTGCAAGTACAACTTCTCTTGCTGCCTGATTTAAGAATCTTGCTTTAAGAGATGATTGATTTGGGAATCTGAATGCAAGCTCTTGCATCCTTTCAATAGCCTTATGAGTGTGACGATAAATCCAAGCATTAGAGCCATCAAGCCATACATCAGAAAAACCACCACGTCCCCATGAACACTCATTAAAATATCCTCTTTCAGTTTCAAAGACATAATTTAAGCATTCAGATGGAGTTGTAAAGTTAATTCCAGTTTTACTAGTATCTGAAAGAAGAATATTTTTGATAAACTCAATACCTTCAAACCATCTGTGGCCAAAGAGATCAGCATCGAAACAAATTGTGTAAGTTGGAATTTCATCTGTTTCAGCACTTAATGCTAATCCTCTACGTCTGATGTGATACAAGAAGTTATCACTGTGAAGAAGAACCTTAGCTTTAGCCTTATCGAAGTCATAGAACTTCTTTTCAACTGCACTCTTTGAAGTAATTGCCCAATACTTATAGCCTGTAAATACACGAATATCATCATGAATATATGGCTTAATATAAGACATAGGAAGGTCATAGCCGATATCACGATAGAACTCTCTGTAATCAGAGTCACAAGGATAGCCATAAACATCAGACCAAACTAGGTTAGTTAATGACCAGTCGCGAATAAAGCTAGTTACATTAGAATCAGCAATAAGGGTTGGTGCATGATCTGCTCTTTCAAGCTTATTCTTTGCTGTAATTACAGCTTGGCTTGGAAGTTGTACCCACTTAATTCCATACTCATCTAAAATCTTTTCAACTCCTGGATAGTATCCACATTCAGGAAGCCAAAAGCCTTTAGGCATTGAGCCGAAAACACTAATATGACTCTTTATTCCAAGCTCAATTTGAGCACGAATAGCTGTCTCATAGTTTCTATATAGAGGTAGATATGCATTAGTTGCAGCAGTAGCAACTAACTCAATATATCCCTTTTTTGCAAGTTCACCATAACGAGAAAGAATATTTCTTCCACAAGCTTCATAGAAATCAAGATTATCCTTTGCTTGGTTTAAATAGTATGTTGCTACCTTTAATGCCTCAGGACACTCTTTTTTACATCTAACTACTTCTTTTTCTCCAAGCTCAATTCTTGATGTAAGATAATCAACAAAGCGCTCCTGAAGAGGACCATCAAGACACATTGTTGTTAGTGTTGGTGAAAAACAAATAGTAAGTTTGAATCTTTTATTATTTTTTTCTAAATCTTCTAAAACTCTTAATAGAGGAATGTATGTCTCATGAAGCGCTTCAAAGAGCCAATCCTCTTCCAAAAAGCGTGGATATTCTAGGTGCCTTACATAAGGCAAATGTGCATGTAGAACCAAATTTACATTAGCTGTGATGTCCATTATTTTTCCACCTCGTTCCTAACTTTATCGATGATTTCTTCAACGATATCACTTGGAATGATATAACCATCCCTATTTGTTATTGGAGCTAAGTAACGAACAAATAACTCCTCATCAACATTAACCTTTACACTGTTATTAAGCCAATAGCAGTATACAAGTGGAACAGCTTCACTTTGTGCAAGTAAGTATCTTTTTTCTGCTGTTTGCAAAACGAGAGAAACTCTACATTCACCATGTAAATGAGGAACACTAATATTCCACTCTACATCTTCTCGGTCAATCTTTATGTCATATTTCTCACTAATTTCTTTACCAGTTACATTGACATTGAGATATAGCTCATATGTGCCAAATTTTTCATCATATGATTCCAAATCACCTGGAGCTATAGACCAATAGCAATAAAGCCAAGATGCATTTTTATTGAGTACGTGAATGGAAGTTTCTGGATATAACGCTGGTAGCTCTTCAACACCAGGAAGACTTGGAACAGCCTCATCGACATCACCTCGATATGCACTAATTCCAGCGACATATCGCTTATTGACATTGTCTCCTGTTACACTTGGGATATCTGAATCTTCATCCTCGTATATGTCTTTAAGCACATCGATAAGCTCTTCTCTTGAGAGCGTATCAAAATCCTCAATTCCCTCTTGTTCTGCAATGTATTGCAGTTCATTTTGAGAGAGGGAATCAATTTTGATCAATACCATTTGCAACCCCTTAACTGTAATAGGTTAAGGATTAATCAAAATTTAGTCAACCTTACATAATTTATAGAATATAACATTCTATCAAATAGATGGCTTAATAAAATGCCAAAAAACCCACAAAATGGACGATAATTCGTAAAATTTTTGTAAAAAACATAAAAATGTACACAACTTCTTCCTTGTGGGTGAATATTTCCTTTGTTAAAATTTCTCTTATGAGTAACAATAGAACATCTTTAATACTCCATGGGCACTTCTATCAACCGCCTAGGGAGAATCCATATACAGGTATTATTGAAAAGCAGACAAGTGCTGCTCCTTTTGACAACTGGAATGAAAGAATTTGCTCTGAATGCTATGGAGCAAATGCTTTTTCTCGTTATTTAGGTCCTGATGGCAAAATAATGTCATTAACCAATAACTATAGCTATATTTCTTTTAACTATGGCCATACTATTATGGCTTGGCTTAAAGAAAAACATCCAATTTATCATGATATGATAGTTGAGGCAGATAAGGATAGTGTAAAACGCCTTGGTCATGGTAATGGAATGGCAATGGGCTATAACCATACAATTTTACCACTTGATAAAATTAGTGATGCAAAGCGCCAAATTGAATGGGGTATTGAAGACTTCATTTATCGCTTTAATCGTATGCCTGAAGGTATGTGGCTTCCTGAAGCTGGTATTAATGAAAATGTAATTGACCTACTTTCAGAAGCTGGTATTAAATTCGTTGTTCTTTCTCCTTGGCAGTGTAAGAGCATAGAAAATCCCTACACACACCAACTTGAAGATTTAAATGGTCGCCCTGCTCCTTATTCTGAACCTTTTATTTTAACAGGTAAACAAGGTAAAGAAATAGCAGGATTTTTTTATCACCCAGGTCTTGCTGAGAGTATTAGCTTTGGCCATGCTCTTAGAAATGCCGATGAACTATATGCAAAATTATTAGATATCAAAAATACAGATAAGCAAAACTTAATTCATACGGCAACAGATGGTGAAATTTATGGACACCATGAACCATTTGGTGATATGGCTCTTGCTGCACTAATTAAGAAAATTCAAGAGCGTGATGACTTTGAACTCACTAACTACGGAGCTTATCTTGAAACTCATAGCCCAAAATTACATGCAGTACTACATAAAGGAGAAGAAGGAAAAGGTACTTCTTGGTCTTGTTCTCATGGTGTTTCGAGGTGGTATAAAGATTGTGGTTGTCACACTGGTGGTGAGGAAGGCTGGAACCAAAAGTGGAGAACTCCACTTAGAAACGCTTTAGCAGAGCTTGCTGAAAAGCTTGATGTAATTTTTGATAACGAGTGTAAGAAGATTTTCCCAAGTAATATTACCTCCTCTATGATTTTAGATGAAGCTGGTAGTGTATATGTATGTAAAGATACAATGCAAGATGTTATTGCTCGTCTTCATGAGAAGTACAATTTCTCAGCTGAGTATGATAGTGAAATTTCTGCACTCCTTTCAGGTATTCAATATAAGCACTTCTCCTTTACAAGCTGTGGATTCTTCTTTAATGATATTTCTGGAATCGAGCCAAGACAGAATATTAGATATGCTCTCTATGCTATGAAGATGTTCCAACCTTATACTAGCGAAGATTTACTCTTACCTTTCTTATCAGAGCTTAGAAAAGCCAAGAGTAATATTAAAGCTCAAGGTGATGGAATGAGTATTGCTCAAGCAGAGCTTAAAGATTTATCTGGCGAATGCGAAGCAGCAATCTATTTCTATTTAAATAGAGTTATTGCAGTTAAAGCAGATTACGAAGATAAATATGGACGCTTCAAAATTGATGAATATATAAGTGAGTGTGAGGATAATGCTAGAATTAAATTCCACGATACTATTTCACTTATCAAGTATGATTTTACAGTTCTCTCATCTTCATCAATTCAGGGTGGATTAAATCTTTATTTAGCATCAAATAATGCTCCTATGGAAAGATATAGAATTACTAATGATGAGATTCCTCTCCTTGTTGTTGATAAGTATAACAAGTGGGTTGATAAAGCAACTAGCTATCTACCTCTTTCTGAGATTGAATCAATCGTTAATGCACTTTATCACTTCTCTGTATTAACAAAGAATAGTAAGTATCTTCCTATGAAGACTCAGATTCTTGAAAATCTTGGGCTTGCGCTTAAGATGTTAAAGGCATTAAATTCAATTCCGCAAGATCAAATAAAGTGG
>JAQYFM010000059.1 GCA_028723145.1 Spirochaetales bacterium
ATCTTTAATGAGTGCACACTGCTTCGTACTTGTTGATAATGGTGAAGCTCACAACAAGGCTGTTGATGCATTTGTTCAGTATGTAATTAGTGCAGACACATTAAGTGATTACCTTGCAAACGTAACTCCTGCATATCCAGCAACATATTCAATGGAAGGTATGGAAGGCGTTGCTAATAACCCTATCTTAAAGGGTGCAGCAAGTTCAGTTGCTAACGTTAAGCACCAAGTAACAGTTCCTGCTCTTAACGATCTTAACCTAGAACTTACAACTCTTGCTCAAGCAGTTACAGTAAGTAACAAGAGTGTTGATCAAGCTATTGCAGAATTTAAGAAAGCAGCAGCGTTAAAGTTACAGTAATTTAATACTTTCGGCAGGGCAAATGCTCTGCCGAAATCTTGGAGAACTATTATGAAAAAACTAAACTCCAAAAATAGAGGGGACAGGATTTATTCCTTTTGCCTTTTAATTCCTGCATTTTTACTAGCCCTCTTTTTTATCTTGATTCCTATTGTTGATTCCGTAATTAAAAGCTTTCAGGATTTCAAGGTTAAAAATATTATTAGTGGCAAACCTGGAGTATGGAATAACTTTGCAAACTACATTAAACTCTTTGCTTCTAATGCTTTAGGAAATGCTATTATAAATACATTTGTATTTGTTGTATTTGTAATTGTTTTTCAATTTGTCTTAGGTATGGCACTAGCATTAGTATTAAATTCAAATATAAAGGGTGCTCGTTTCTTTAGAAGTATTATGATGACACCTTGGGTTGTCCCAACTGTCATTTCAGCACTCATTTGGATGTGGCTTTTCCAACCACAATATGGATTAGTAAAATACCTAGTTAATATTTTCTCCTTTGGGCATATTACTGAGTTTGCAATGCTAAACCAACCAAATACTGCCTTAGCAGGAGTTGGTGTTGCTGCACTTTGGAAGCAAATCCCATTAATGACACTATTGCTTCTTGCGGGCTTACAGAATGTTCCAGATGATATTCAAGAAGCTGCAATGATTGATGGTGCTTCAAAGACTAGAAGATTTTTCTCAATTACAATGCCTTATATGTCATCTGTAATTAAGATTGCCATTAGTATGTCTATCATTGAAAACTTCAAGCAATTCCCACTCTTCTGGACAATGACAGGTGGTGGACCTGATGGAGCAACTACTAACCTTGCTATTCTTTCCTATAGAGAAGCGTTTGTTAGTATGAATTTGGGTTCGGGTGCTGCTGTTACAACTATTTGGATGCTTTTAATGATTATTACAGTTGGAATTTATAATAAGTGCTTCCGCACTTACGATATGAGCTAAGGAGGTGTGATATGAAGGGTCGTACATTATCAAAAGTTTTATGCTACATCATACTTGCACTAATCCTACTATTTTTGCTATTCCCGATTTATTGGATGTTAGCAACCTCATTTAAGACTAACATGGAAGCTTATATGTATCCTCCAACATTCTTCCCTAGTAAAACTACGGTTGATGCATATTTATCCTTATTTACAGTCAATAATCAATTCTTTGTTTACTATATAAATAACTTTATAGTATCTGGTATTACAGCAATACTATGTACACTTTTTGCAGTGTTCACAGGATATGCTTTAGCACGCTTCCACTTTAAGTGGACAGTAATAATGAGTGGTATTTTGTTATCAACTCAGATGTTCCCAATAGTAAGTAGAATGATTAGTTTATATTCTCTTATGAGTAAGGTTCACTTAATAAACACTATGCCTGGTCTAATTTTAGCTATCAGTGCTGCACAGCTACCATTTTGTGCGATGCTAATGAGCTCATTCTTCGCAAGTGTCCCAAAAGAACTTGAAGAAGCTGCTTATGTTGATGGAGCAGGAAGAGGAACAATTCTTTTTAAGATTATTACTCCACTTGTTAAACCTGGTATGTTAGCAGTTGGTATTTATGCCTTCTTAATGACTTGGGATGATTATCTACATGCCGCAACACTTATTCAGACTGATGGCTTAAGAACACTTTCAATTGGTATTGCTCTTAGATATCTTGGTGAGCTTTCTTATGACTGGAGCTTAATTAATGCAATAAGTGTTATTGGCACTATACCAATGGTATTAGTTTTCTTCTTCTTCCAGAAGTATATGATTAAAGGCTTAGTCGCTGGAGCAGTTAAGGGTTAATAAATTATAGGATGCAGCTTTGCATCCTATTTTTAAATCTTATTATGTTTAACTCATTAAATGAAACTATAATTAATGCTTATATAGTACTATTTCTACAAAACGCCGAAAAATTTCTCTATAAAACGCCGAAAAAATATCTCATAAAACGCCGAAAAATTTCTTTACAAAGCGCCGAAAATATCAAATAATTATTTGATATGAAAGACTATAAACCAAGAATTTTAGATACGCTTTTAACAAGGAAACTTGAAGCAAAAGGCGCTATACTTATTGAGGGCCCAAAGTGGTGTGGTAAAACAACCACTGCACTACAGCAAGCAAAAAGTGTTCTTAGAATGGATAATCCATTAGAAAAAGAACAAAATCTACGTCTTTCAAAATTAAATCCAATTAGGTTGTTAAATGGTGATACTCCACGACTAATAGATGAATGGCAGATAGCTCCTACCCTTTGGGATACTATTCGATATGAAGTTGATCAAAGAGGCGAAATGGGGCAGTTTATCCTTACAGGTTCTGCAGTACCTCCTGATACAAAAGAAATTACTCATTCTGGTACTGGTCGTTTTTCATGGATTACTATGAGACCGATGAGTCTATATGAATCTGGTGAATAAACAGGTGAAGTAAGCTTGAGAGCTTTATTTGGTGGAAACTTAAATGTTGATGGAGAAAATTCGCTTGATTTAGATAAGCTTGCATTTCTTGTTTGCAGAGGTGGCTGGCCTCAGGCTGTTGATTTAAACAAAGAGCCAGCTCTTCAACAGGCTTTTGATTATTTTGATGCTGTTGTTAAATCAGATATTAATAGAGCTGATGGCATTAATAAAAATCCTGAACGTGTAAAAAGAATTATGAAATCATATGCGAGAAACCAAGGCACTCAAATTGCTAATACAGTTATTGCGAAGGATATTGAAGCTAATGAATCTCTACTTGTTAATGAAGATACTGTTCATTCTTATATTGAAGCTTTGAAAAAAATCTTTGTTGTTGAGGATATGCCAGCATGGAATCCTAATTTAAGATCTAAAACTGCAATTAGGACCTCTGATACAAGATATTATGTTGATCCATCAATTGCTACAGCAAGTCTTGGAATTGGGCCTGAGGATTTAATAAATGATTTAAGTACATTTGGCCTTTTCTTTGAAACCTTGTGTGTAAGAGATTTAAGGGTTTATGCACAAAGCTTAGATGGTTGTGTTTATCATTATAGAGATAGTTCAAATCTTGAATGTGATACAGTTATTCATTTGAGAAATGGATGCTATGGTTTGATAGAAATAAAGCTTGGTGGTAATGATTTAATTAATGAAGGAGCCAAAAATCTAATAAAATTGAAGGATAAAATTGATACTTCAAAAATGAAGTCACCCTCCTTCCTGATGGTGCTTATTGGAGTAGGCTCTTATGCCTATAGAAGAGAAGATGGTGTTCTTGTTGTGCCTATTGGATGTTTAAAGAATTAGTATTTCCCTTTCAAAAGTAATAGGATGAGGCCTTTTCATCCTATTTTTACATCCATTATGCTTTTTCAAGCATCCTTTTTGAAATCTCATTAGCTTTGTTTTTTATAATCACTTCATTAAAGCCAAGTAATACACCATTTCTAACTGTAAATTCCCCATTTACTATTGTGTGTTTTGTCTCATGACTTGCTCCACAGAATATTAAAGCAGCAATAAGTCACTTTGGGCTCCTGCATAAGAAAGCTTATCTACATCAAAGATAGCTATGTCAGCGCCATAGACTTCCTTTATCTTTCCTAAGTTTCTTTCAAAGTCTAGAGTCTTTGCTCCTTTTACAGTTGCAAGCTGAAATACATCTTTAACTGAAAGACTATCTTAACCATATTCAACTCTTGTATGTAAGCAAAATACGCAGAAATTGCGTGTTTTTGTATAAATTTTTTACGCAATAATAGCGTGTTTATATATGATGAAAATACGCAAAAAAATGCAACACTATCTGAATCACTGCTATTGCGTGGGGTAATTCATATAAAATTGTATCTACTTCATATCCTTTGGACCTATTTGGGGATATATAGTGATGGTCTGTTGAGAGTGTACAACCTGTCTTCATTAGCTCTGCTATTGCAAGTAGTGATGAGTATTCACAAAACAAGGTGTTACTACACATCCGCTTGCATCTACAATATCATATCCTTCCTCTTGAGGAAGATTAGGTCCAATTTTCTCAATAGTATTTCCATTGATTTTTACATCCACATCTCTTTTGTATGGTTCATCATAGGATGTAAGAAGGCAGTAAATATTTTAATATGAATATTGCTCACGGCTTAAAGCTCTCATTGAAAAGAATTTTGGGTTGACGTCATGAAAACTTTTCTTATCAAAGAGTGTCCGGGCATTAGCCTTCTGTTTTCTTTTAAGGTATCTTTCCGTAATTAGATGATAGGTTAGTTTTTTACTACACAAGGTTTAACTATGGTGTGTTATGTTTTCAGGTGTTATCAAATTCCATTAACTCAATAACTGAACAATTTAATACTTTAGCAAGCTTTATAATTGTTTCTGTACTTGCTTTATTTATTTTCTTTTGTTTTTGCTCATATTGTTGAATCGTCCTAACCGGTACCTCTGATAGTTTTGATAATTCACTTTGAGATAGATTGGCATCAAGACGTAGTAATTTCAAATTTGAGTAGGGCTTTCTTGAATTATATAAAGCACTCATATGATCACAGAAATGGCTTATATCCATTTCATGGTATGGATTATACATATTTAGTATTTCTATTATTGAAATATACTTATTTATCTGAATAAACTTAAGTCCACTGTACCACTGGAAATATGCTAAGGCCCACCCACACCAATATTCAGGTGTTCTATCAAATATAGGATGAATACTAT
>JAQYFM010000060.1 GCA_028723145.1 Spirochaetales bacterium
ATTGTAGCAACAGGGCCAAAACCCTTTAAATTTCTACAAGCAATACGAGTCTTTTCTTTAAGCTCATCTTCATAAGACCCAACGTAATCACAACTACCACAATATGCAGAAAGTGGACAAACAGATTTATCTTTCATCTAATACATCCTTTATCAGCGGATTCGAAGAATTTAAGTCTACAAAGCAACCACCTTGAGTTAATCTTCTTAAGGCCTCATTATCATCAGCACCTCTATCGCTCTTTTTCTCCAATGTAGATCTAACCATCTTAAGCATAGCTTTTTTAATAAAGTTTAGCTTGGAAAAATCCAATCCACCAGAAACATAGTATAGTCTTGACTCATCAAGCCTATTATCCTTTGCAAGTAAGCTAAGGCGCTGAGGAGAAGGAGGATATATACCTGTTGCTAAAACAAATAGCTTATCATCATCAACTTCATTCTTAATATCCGCAAGCTCTGAGATATTACCACCAAAAACAAAAGAACAGAATATCACTTTGCTATATTCTTTTGTATTTGTACCTTTTTTATAAAGCTCTGCTTTAACATTTAATGCAGAAGCAATATATTCAGCATATTGTTTCGTAAAGCCAGTTTTAGAAACATATACAACCTTATATTTATGCATTTAGTTTACCTCTTTTAAAAAATTTGTTTAGCCTTTATTTCAAAGTTATCAAGAGGATATATTGGTCTTGGTAAAGCCCTATAATTTAATCGAGTAAAGATTTCATCTGAGCTACCATCAGATAAAACCAAAATAGCTGTATTTGCTATTTTTTTTAGTTCAGGCTCAAGGTATCCAAGTTTAACAACAATAACCTTTCGTTCTTCTGGAATAATATTCAATTTCCTCATCATCTCTGGCTCGTAGCATCCAACATGAGAATAAGTAACCACAACATCAATACCATCAATATTGATTAATGCAATCTTACTTCCTTGAAAGTTATCACAAAGAGAAATAACTCTTCCTTCAAAGTCAATTGGAGAACTTTTTACTTTATCAAATTTTGCCCCAAGACTTCCCTTGATTACAGAATTAATGCCTGACTCAAATGCAAGATTTACTACCTCTGGATCATAAAAAGCTTGATAAATAATAGGTGGATTTAAGGTTTTTAATTTCTCTTCCTTTAATATTAATTTTAAGAAATTTGTTACATCACCACTTGATCCCGCAGTTGGGTTATCACCACTATCTGAAAGAATAATAGGAAAAGATTTTTTTTCTATTTCCTCTTTACATTTAATTATCGACTCTTGCATTTCGTAAGCTTGAGTACAAAAGTTAAAATCATCCTTATGGCTAATCACATTATTTGCAATAGCTAATGCAACATTTGAAGCCTTTTCTTTTGTAGTTGCAATAGCTAAAGCTGTGATACCATTCTCTTCTACATCGGCCCATGGGAAACCCATAAAGAGAGAAATTGATGACACCTCCTCAGCTGCTTCTTTTCTCCTAATATCATCCATGATTTCATTCATTGGGAATGTAGAGGTCTCGCTCTTTTCGCCTGCTATCAACATTGGAATGTGATAAGCGCTCATGCAAAACTTTTTACCGTCTAAAATATCTAAAAGAATATCAGCAGCTTTTTCACCAGTTTCAATTGTATCAGTATGGGGAGCACACTTATACCCTACTACACCATCTATTAAGCTAAGCATTTCCTCGGTAATTGTCGCATGCATATCAAGAGCAATGACTATAGGAGTACTGGGACAAATATTTTTTATTTGCTTTAGAATATCTGTCTCTGCCTTACCCAGATCTTTTACCCGCATAGACCCATGCAAGGCAAGACAAATTCCATCTACAGGCAGTGCCTTCTTTAAACTGTTTATAAACTCATAGCGTAAAGAAAGATAAACACTCTTATCCCATTCCCCATTTGGAACGGCTCTAGCATGCAAGGAGGTAATAACCTCATGTCCTCTTTCTTTTAACCGTGATATTATTCCAAATAGACTATCCTCTCTCATTTGAGAGTTAAAATCATCATTTCGTCGTACAATTATATCTTCACGACCAGTAATAATAGGATTAAATGTATCTGATTCGTGGTGAAAACCACCTGTAAAAAT